>JBBWZU010000505.1:0-5525 GCA_039649225.1 Hyphomicrobiales bacterium
TGCAGCACAACGGCGCCGTCCATGCGCTCGCCGGCGCGCTGCTGTTGCGCGACGAGGCGCGGCCCCTTTGAGTCCGGCACGTTGTAGGACGTGTCATCCATCTTGAGCGGAGCAAAGATGTGCTGGCGGAAATAATCCTCCAGCTTTTGGCCGGACAGCACCTCGACCAGCCTGCCGACCACATCGGTGCTGGTGCTGTAGTGCCAGCGCTCGCCCGGATCGAACAGCAGCGGTCCGCCGAACGGATAGGTCTCGCCGGCGCGCGGCTTGAAATCGCGCCAGGTCGCGCTGGTGAACGGATAGGCCAAGCCGGACGTGTGGGTCAGGAAGTGTTTGACGGTCGGCGGTCTCGAGGCCGGGCGGAGCTGGTAGGCGCCGCTCGCCGCGTCGAACGATTCAAAGACCTTCAGTCCGGCAAGCTCGGGCAAATATTTTTCCGCCGGGTCATCGAGACCGAGGCGGCCCTGCTCGACGAGCTGCATCAAGGCCGCCGACGTGATCGCCTTGGTCATCGAGGCGATGCGAAACAGCGCGTCGGCGTCAAGCGCTCGCCCGGTCGAAACGTCCGCAACGCCGAACGCGCCCTGATACAGCACGCGCTCGCGATCGGTGACCAGCGCGACCACGCCCGGCACATCCTTACGCTCGACGGCGGCGCGCAGGCTGGCGTCGAGCGCTGCACTCGCAGCTGAATTCTGTGCATTCGCGCTGCCGGCCAACATCGCAACCTGAACTCCCAAGGCGAAGACAATTCCAGCGATCGTTCGATTCATGGAAGCCTCCCTGTCATAGCCCCGGTATCCGGCGCTCCCGAGGCCAATTTTTTATTCGACGCCGGCTCGATGCATCGGCTTGTCGCGCTGTGAGATTAACAGTTGCAATTCATCGAGTCCCGAATCCACCGCATGCAGTGGCTCGGCATTTTTCTGAAGTGGGCAAGGCGCAGATGCATTTGCTCGGGCCACTGCCCACCGCGCTATGCGCGCGGTATCCAGGTCGTGTAGAGAAGACCGACGACCGAGCGCAGTCCGCGTTGAGCCGGAGAGCAGATCATGAGCATTGCGGATCCCAACACGATCATCCTGACGGGCGAGAATCCGTTCATCCGCCTGAGCCTGAAGGACGGCGAGCCGAATTCGACCGACGCGAGCTATTGGCGGATCATCTTCTCGCCGGCCGGCCCCGGCCATGTCCTCTATCTGAAGAGCGAACTGACGGAAGGACGCTGGCGCATCTATTCCGACAACATCGCGATGGCGCGCTGGCTGCAGTCGACGGTGCAAGGCATGCTCAATGCCGAGCTCCTGGACACGAATATACCCTGCGCGGACGCGCAGTTCTCCAAGTCCGGAGATCCGCGCTATTTCTGGACCGAGCACGTCAAGGCGTACGGCGAGGACATCGCGCTCACCTGGTCCGACATCGGCGCGCCGCTGCTGATCCACTCGCAGCCGAACCAGCTCCCGGGCCGGCGGTATGGGGTGTGCACCGTGCTGATCCCGGCGCTCGGCACGCGCCTGGTGCGCAACGGCGTCGAGGCCAAGGGGCGGTCCTGGCCGCGCGAGCGTGAAGGGCGGCCCTTCTCGACATCGGCGCTGGCCTTCTCGGAAAGCTGGACGGACGTCGGCTGAGATGACCAAGAAGCGCATGGTGCTCGAAATCGGCATGGGCACCGACATCCGCGGCGGCGATCCGACCAAGGCCGCCTGCCGGGCGCTGCGCGATGCGCTGTGGCACAATTCCCTGTCGATCGCGACCGCGCTGGGTCACCCGCTCGATGCCATGATCGTCGACGTGCATATCGGCGTGCCGCGGCCCGAAACGGTCGACACGGCGCAGGTGCTGGCCGTTCTGCCTTACGGCAAAGGCACCGTGACGGTGAGCGAAGGCGGCCTGGAGATCCCCAACGACGCCGGCACCGACTGCACGCTGATTGCCAATGCCTGCGTCGTCGTCAGCCTCGACACTATTTGAAAGAAGCCACGATGCCCAAGACGCGCGTCATCCTGGAACTCGGCAGCGGCAACGATCTGCATGGCGCGGACTACACCAAGGCCGCCCTGCGCGCCGTGCAGGACGCCCTGCATCACAGCTCGCTGTCGTTCATTCGTTCGTTGAAGATCGACAAGACCAAGCTGGATGTAGAGGTGACCATCGGCGTCCAGCGGCCCGAACAGGTGGACGTCGAGGCGGTCAGGAAGTCGCTGCCGGTCGGCAACGTGACCGTAAAGGCCGTCAAAGGCGGCCTCGATGTTGCCGATCCCGAGAACAACGATCCCGCTGTCATTGCCAGCGCGGCCATCGCGGTGCGCATCGAAGTGTCGTGACGGGAGCGCAAGAAAATGCCCCGATGGCAACAGGAGAGAGCATTTCGGCGTGTGAGAGAGTGGGCTCCACTGCTGTTCATTGCCGGCCTCCTGCTCTGTTTCGGGTTTATCGCGCAGGAAGTGGTCGAAGCTGAGCCGATTGCGTTCGATCGCTGGGTCATGCTCGCCTTCCGCCACGCGTCAGACCCTTCGCTTCCGATCGGTCCGCGTTGGTTGCCGGAGGCTGCACGTGACATCACGGCTCTGGGCAGTACCGTCGTTCTCGGGATCGTGCTGCTGGGCGTCACCGGATATTTCTTTGCCGCCGGCAAGCGGCATACCGGTTGGTTTGTCCTGGCTACGGTGCTGGGCGGAACGGCAATCAATAGCTTGCTCAAACTTGGCTTCGCGCGGCCGCGCCCCGACCTCGTCACGCCCCTGACGCACGTTCTCACGCTGAGTTTCCCGAGTGGACACGCGGCGCTCTCGGCCATCTGTTACCTGACACTCGGAGCGCTGCTCGCGCAGACCCAAGCCTCACGCACGATACGGATCTATTTCATCGTAACCGCCATTTTGCTCACGTTGCTGGTCGGACTGAGCCGCATCTATCTTGGTGTGCACTATCCAACCGACGTGCTGGCGGGGTGGTGCATCGGCGTTGCCTGGGCGCTGATCTGCTGGACCGTCATGAACCATTTTCAGCGCAGCCGGGTGGTCGAGCCGGCCGAGAATTAAGTGAGGAACGCACGAGAGGTCGGATGCTCGATCACGATGCTGGTCGCGGAGAATTTTCCACCATTGCGCTAGCCGCGCATCCTTGCCAGTCTGCACCCAAAAGCAAAATGGGAGGCGGCTCATGCGGGGACTGCGGCTTGCGGCGGCGTGCCTGGCATCGACAGCGATCAGTTTGTTCGCGGTCGGTCTTGCCGGGGCGCGCGATGACGACGACGTCCGACACACGCATTATGACGGCATCACCAATGACCTGCTGACCGCCGGCCTGGGCAAGACCGGGCTCGGCAGCCCGACCCCGCCGGGCTTCGCCGACCCGCTGCATCCGACAGCGGAAGAGTTGCGGCGATCCGCGATCTATAACAACTACCGCGCCCTGATCGACCCGACGCCAGGCGGCGGCTACGGGACGCTCTATGGCCCGAACGTGGCCGCGGACGGGACCGTAACGGCGAGCGAGGGGCGCATCGCCGGGGACGAGTATCTCACTTTCGAGAAAGCGGACGGGCGCCGGAACGTCACCATGATGGTGCAGATCCCGGACACGTTCGATCCGGGCAAGGCCTGCATCATCGCGGCGCCGTCTTCCGGCTCGCGCGGCGTCTATGGGGCGATCGCGACCGCGGGCGAGTGGGGGCTCAAGCACGGTTGCGCCGTCGCCTACACCGACAAAGGCACCGGCACCGGCGCGCATGACCTGCAGACCAACACCGTAGACCTGATGCAAGGCGAACGCGTGGATGCGGCCGCCGCCGGGGACGATTCGAATTTCACCGCGGCGCTCAGCGCCGGCCAGCGCGCGGCCTTCAATGCCGCAACGCCGAACCGCTTCGCGTTCAAGCATGCACACTCGCAAGCGAACCCCGAAAAAGACTGGGGCGAGAATGTGCTGCGCTCGATCCGGTTCGCATTCGATAGGCTCGAAGAGAAGTTTCGCCGGCAAGGCTTGCGGTTCAGCAAGCGCAACACGATCGTGATCGCGTCCAGCGTTTCCAATGGCGGCGGGGCTTCGGTGCTCGCCGTCGAACAGGACGATGATCGCCTGATCGATGGCCTCGCGGTGGGAGAACCGAACGTCAATCCGAAATTCAAGACCAGCTTCTCGATCGTCCAGGGCGGCGGACCGGCAGTCTTCGCCCACAGCAAGCCGCTGATGGACTACATCACCCTGGTCAACGTGTTTCAAAGCTGCGCGAGCCTTGCGCCCGCGAACGCGACCGCCGGGCTCAATCTGGCGCCGAGCCCGGCGCGCTGCGCCGACCTCAAGCTGAAAGGCCTCCTCGTTGCGACCACGCTGCCCGATCAGGCGACCGAAGCGCAGAAGATCATCAACGACTACGGCATCCTGCCGGAGCAGAACCTGGTCCAGCCGGGCTATTCCTTCGCGAGCGTCGCGCAGTCGATCTCCGTCACCTACGCCAATGCCTATGGCCGCTTCAGCGTGCTCGACAACCTGTGTGGTTTCAGTTTCGCCGCCAATGGCGGCCTTCCGGGCGGACCGCCGGTGACGCTCGCGGCAGCCAGCGAGGCGCAGATCTTTGCCACCAGCAACGGCATCCCGCCAACGTCCGGCGTTGCGCTGATCAACAATGCCGCGCCGGGCGGACCGAAGGAGGAGCGGGGATCGACCCCGAACCAGAATCTCGATGGCGCGCTTTGCCTGCGCTCGCTCGCAACCGGCAAGGACGCGGCCACCGGAACACCGCTTACGGACACGCCGCGAAGCCAGGCGCGCCGGATCGCCGAAGGCGTCGAGGATATCCGCGCCTCGGGTAAGCTCCGCCGCGTTCCCGCGGTGTTCGTCACCGGCCGAAGCGACGGCATCCTGCCGCCGAACTTTGCCTCGCGCGCCTATTTCGGGCTCAACAACATCGTCGACGGCTCAACGAGTTCGCTGCGCTACTACGAAGTGACGAATGCGCAGCATCTGGATACGTTCAACCAGTTCCCGGGCTATAACGACAAGTACGTTCCGCTGCATCGCTACTTCAATCAGGCGATGGATCTGATGTACCGGCACCTGCGGCAGCACGCGCCATTGCCGCCGAGCCAGGTCGTGCATACGACCCCGCGTGGCCCGGGAGCGCCGCCGATCACCGCCGCCAACGTACCGCCGATTGCGGACTCGCCGCCCGCGAGTGCACTGATCACCTTCAGCGGGGCCCAGGTTCGCATACCGGACTAGCGCGTCCGCAAAGAGCGGCGTGACGACAAAGAAAGATTTTGGGAGGACTTCGTGATCAACCGACCTTGCGGACGCATGCTGGCTGGCTTGGGTCTCCTGCTAGCGGGGCTTTCCACGCAAGTGTTCGCACAATCGACCCCCAAGACCATGACGCTGGTCGTGCCCTATGCGGCCGGCGGCGGCACGGACACGGTGGCGCGCCTCATCGGCGAGCGGATGTCGCGCACGCTCGGCCAGACCGTCGTCATCGAGAACGTGGTCGGCGGAGGCGGCACGCTGGCCAATGATCGCGTGGCCCG
>JBBWZU010000407.1:0-2733 GCA_039649225.1 Hyphomicrobiales bacterium
ACCGACGTGGTCATTTCGGAAAAGTCGATCGAGGAATTCTTCAGCGTGGAATTGAGCGCGATCGAGGTTTCGCGAATATCCGTGATGCGCATGCGGTCGTTGTCCCTGTTGAGGCTGATCATCGCGAATTCGCGTCTGGATTCAAAGGGTGCGAGCTCCGGCTTCGTATCGAAGCCGGAGCCCGCGTCATTGCGGCAGATCACCGCGCGTCAGTCGTGGTGCCAGCCCTGGTGCCAGCCGTCATGGCCGCGGTAAAAGTAGCGTGGGGCGTAGCCGTAACGGTCGTGACGGTAGCCGTAAGGGTAGTAGCCGTGGCTCCATCCCGAATAATACGGCTTGTAGCCACCGTGCCAGCCGTGACCGTACCACCACGTGGCGTTGGCGGCGGTGGGCGTCAGTGCGGCGGCTGCGAGTGCCGCGGTGGTAGCGAGCGCGAGGGTCAGCTTACGCAACATCAGCGATCTCCTTGTCACAGGAACGTCGTGGCGACGTCCATCGAGGTTGACGAGCCCCGCAAATTGATACGGGCGGCACGGCGATGGTTTCGGCCAACGCTCGAAAAGTGTTTTGAACGGCGCTTCATGTCGGTGACGAAATCGCGGCGAGGCCGCGGGTCGGTCACGCGTGTTGCACGATGTTGGCGCAAGTCGAACGGATGCTCAGGTGCCGCCGCGAGCGCAGGCAGGTCCCCTCTCCCCGCTGGGGAGAGGGTTAGGGTGTGGGGATTTAGTTTTGCGAAGATAGAAAAGCCCCTCACCCGGATCGCTTCGCGATCCGACCTCTCCCCGCTGGGGAGAGGTGAAGAACCCTACTCCACCCTCAGCTTCGCGTCGCGCACCACCTTGCTCCACTTCTCCATCTCGTCCTTGATGCGCTTGCCGAACTCCTCCGGCGTGTTGGCGATCGGCACGAAGCCGAGCGTGGCGAGCTTGGCCTGGATATCGGGGTCGGCGACGATCTTCTTGATCTCGCGATAGAGCAGATCGACGATCTCCTTCGGCGTGCCGGCCGGCACGACGATGCCGGTGAGCGTATCGGCATCCTGATCCTTGATGCCCTGCTCGCTGAATGTCGGCACGTCCGGCAAGGCGGCGACGCGCTGCTCCGCTGCGACGCCGAGCACGCGCACCTGGCCGTCCTTGGCGGCGGCCAGCGCGGGCGGCAGCGCCGTGAAGGCGATCGGCGTGTGGCCCCCGATGGTGGCGCCGATCGCCGGGCCCGCGCCGGTGAACGGCACATGCACCAGATCGAGTTTGAACGAAAGCTTGAACAGCTCGCCCGAAAGATGCGGCGTCGAGCCGACGCCGGGGCCGGCAAATGAATATTTGCCCGGATTGTCGCGAATGAGCTGCACCAGTTCCGGAATGGTCTTCGCCGGCACCGTCGGGTTCACCACGACGACGTTGGGCGAGGCCGCCACCAAGGTCACGGCGGCGAAATCCCGGATCGGATCGTACGGCACTTTGGCGTAGAGGCTCGGGTTCACCACGAAGCCGGTCGAGATCACATGGACGGTGTAACCGTCGGGTGGGGATTTTGCGACCTGGCCGGCGGCGGTGTTGCCGCCCGCGCCGCCGACATTCTCGACATAGAATTGCTGATGCAGACTATCCGAGAGCTTTTGCGAAACGATGCGGGCGATCACGTCGGTCGGCCCGCCGGCCGCGAAACCGACCACGACACGCACCGACTTGTCGGGATATTTTTGCGCGAGAGACGGTGCGGCACTCAACGCCAGCGCGGCGAGCGCGACAGCCAGACGGGTGACGGGCAACATGAAGCCCTCCCTAAATATCTTGTTGGTGCTATCATCCGCGAGGGCGCCGCGCAGAACAAGAAGAAAGCGGAAGACCTCGTCCCTTCGTGATCCCAAGGAAAAGGCAACCCGATGGCAGACAAGAAAATCTCCCGCCAGGATCTCACCGATGCTTCGGAGACATACAAGAACTGGGGCAAATGGGGTCCGGACGACGAAATCGGGACCCTGAATTTCACATCGCCGGAAGACATCATCGCGGCGGCGCAGCTGGTGCGCAAAGGCAAGGTGATCTCGCTGGCGCTCAACTTCGACCACACCGGGCCGCAGGGCGCGAAAAGCAAATATCCCAGCATGGGCCGCACCAACCCGATCCACACCATGCTGCGCACCGGAACCGACGCCTACTCGGGCGTGCTCGACGCGCGCGGCATCCGCGCCGCCGACGACATGGTGGTCATGCCGCTGCAATGCGGCACCCAATGGGACGGGCTCGGCCACGTCTTTTATGAAGACTCTATGTGGAACGGCTATGACTGCCGCACCGTGACCAGCGCGGGCGCGCAGAAATGCGGCATCGAGAAGACCAAGAACAAGATGGTCGGCCGCGGCGTGTTCCTCGACGTCGCGCGCTACAAGGGCGTCGACGCGCTCGATGACGGCTACGGCATCACCTGCCAGGATCTCGACAACACCGCGAAGACGCAGAACGTCATGATGAAGCGCGGCGACTATGTGATCGTGCGCACCGGCCAGATGGAGCGCTGCCAGAAGCTTGGAAGCTGGGACGGCTATCCGGGCGGCGACGCGCCAGGCTTTGCGTTCGAGACGCTGGAATGGATCAAGCGGGTCGAGTTGGCGGCGCTCGCGAGCGACACCTGGGGCTGCGAGGTGCGGCCGAACCAGACCGAGCCCGGCATCAACCAGCCTTGGCACTGGATCACCATCCCGATCATGGGCATGACCATGGGCGAGAT
>JBBWZU010000410.1:0-4710 GCA_039649225.1 Hyphomicrobiales bacterium
TAGCGTTCGATCTCGCGCGGATGCCCCTCGATGGTGAAGATGTCGTCGACCGGCACCACGCCGTCGGGCAATCCGTCGCCGAAGCCGCACAGGAAGCGGATCGTGAAGGTCTCCATCGCGATATGCATGGCGACATCGCCGTGCACGGCATCGCCGATGCGCTGGCAGCCGATCAGCGCGCGGGCCGCGACCCGCCCGAGCGCGGCGGCGGCATCCGCATGACGCCACAGCAGCGGCATCGGCGCCGCGATCAGGCCGGCGCGGGCAACCGCGAGCAGCGCGACCACGCTCTCCACGGTATTGGGAAGCTGGATCGCGACGACCGAATCCGTCGGCAGCCCGAAGCTGCGCAGCCTTGCGGCGAGCGCCGAGATCGCGCGGTCGGCCTGCGCATAGGTCAGCCGCCGCACCGGCCCGTCGGTAAAAGAGAAGCGGTCGGGCGGATCGGCGAGCGCGAGCGCGTCCGGTCTTCGTTCCAATGCGCGGCGGAACAGATCGTCGAGCGTTGCCCGCACCGCAGGCATGTCGTTTGCGGTCTCGCGTGCGCGGTCTATCACGGCTCCCCCCGACTCTGCCAAAATTTCCCCCAAAATCATGTTCGTCTCATTGCGTCTGCGGCGCGCGCCACCACGTTTCGGGAACGCTGCCGTAAAGCGAGACCGCTGGCGGGTGTTCGATATAGGTCCAGCGTGCGACCCACTGGTCCGGCACGTAGAAGAGTGGAACGACGTAAAATCCCGACATCAGGACGCGGTCGAGCGCGCGCGTTGCCGCGACCACCTCTTGCCGGGTCTGCGCCTGCAGCAGGGCGGTGATCATCGCGTCGGCGGCGGGGCTTTTCATGCCCATGTAGTTGCGGCTGCCATTGCTGTCGGCTGCCGCCGAGCTCCAGTAGAACGCCTGCTCGTTGCCGGGCGAGAGCGACTGATCCCAGCGGCTTTGCAGCATGTCGAAATCAAAGCCGATGCGGCGCGCTTCGTACTGCACCGCGTCGACCAGGCGCACAGTCACGGCGATCCCGGCGCGCTTGAGCTGGCCGGCGAACAGCAGCGCGAGCTTTTCCTCGTCGCGGTTCGCCGCCATGATCTCGAAGCCGAACGGCTGGCCGCTCTTGCCGTCGACCAGATCGGTCCCGCGCAACTCGTAGCCGGCGGCATTCAGCAAAGCCAGCGCGCGGCGCAGGATCGTGCGGTCGCGCCCCGAGCCGTCGCTGACCGGCGGCGCCCATGTGCCGTCCATCACGTCGGCGCGCACCGCTCCGGCAAACGGCGCCAGCAGGGCGCGCTCGCGCGCATCCGCCGGCCGGCCGCGGGCGGACAGCTCGGAACCATCGAAATAGCCGGCATTGCGCCGGTAGAGGTCGTGGAAGATGCTGTGGTTCACCCATTCGAAGTCGAACAGCAGGCCGATCGCCTCGCGCACGCGGATGTCGGCAAAGATGGCGCGCCGCGTGTTGAACGCGAAAGCGAACGTCGCCTTCGGCAGCGCCGACGTGAACGCTTCCTTGACGACGCGCTTGTCACGCAGCGCCGGAAAGTCGTAGCCGGTCTGCCAGCGCCCGGGATCCTCCTCGCGGCGCAGATCGAACAGGCCTTTCTTGAACGCCTCGTGATGCGAGCTGGCATCGCGGTAGTAGGTGACACGCACTTCGTCGAAATTCCACGAGCCGCGATTGACGGCAAGATCGCGGCCCCAATAGGCGGGATTGCGCGTCAGCGTGATGCTCTTGCCCGGGTCGACCTCTCCGACCCGATACGGCCCGCTGCCGAGCAGGGGCGTCATCGAGGTTTCCTCGAACGTGTCGGGATTGGTCGCGTGCTTGGCCAGCACCGGCATCAGGCCGAGGATCAGCGGCATCTCGCGATCCTCGCTGGCGGTCAGATCGAAGCGGACGACGCCGGCGCTCAAGGCTTCGGCCTTGGTCACCTTGGAATAGAAGATGCGATGGTTCGGCCGCCCGTGATCGCGCAGCAAGCCCCATGTGAACACGACATCGTCCGCCGTCACCGCTGTTCCGTCGGAGAAGCGCGCCGCCGGATTGAGCGTGAAGGTCACGAAGCTGCGGCTGGCGTCGGTCTCGACCGACTGCGCCAGCAGCCCATACAGCGTGAAGGGCTCGTCGTAGCTGCGCACCATCAGGCTTTCGACCACGGTGCCGGCGATGATGTTGCTGCCGCTGACCAGCGGCCCGCGCAGGCCTTGCGGCGACAGTCCCTTGACGATGAACGGGTTGAGGCTGTCGAAGCTGCCGAGCACGCCCTGCACCAGCCGTCCGCCTTTGGGCGCGTTCGGGTTGGCGTAACGGAAATGCGAGAAGCCCGCCGGCAGCGCGGGTTCGCCATGCATCGCGATGGCGTGCTGCGGCGCGCTCGCCGCGTGGCTGCCGGTCGCGCCGCCGAGCAAGGCGGCGAAAACCAAGACGGCCAGACGCGACGCACAGGTTTCGCCGTGGCTCGGGCTTTTTGCAGGGCTGTGGCTCAATTCCGCTCCGATTCGCCGCTATGGGACAAATCTATCACAGCCGCGAGCACACGCCGGATGACCGCATCAATACGGACGCTGGGAACACGGACGCTGGAAACCGCGGCCGAATTCGGCTACTGCACTGAGCCGTCGCGGGGCGCCACGGCTAAGTTGTCACGGTGTCGCCTCATTTGGCTATGAGACAGCGCTGGGACGTGCGTGTCCGCCTAGCAGGCGGCGCCGTGGGCACCAAGACATTATACATGAGGACGTTGAAATGACGGCTGGATTCGTTTTCGCGCCGGCACGACCGATGCGTCATGCGGTGAGTTCCCTCGCCGTAGTTGTGGCGCTCGCGCTCGGATCTTCCCTGGCGCATGCGCAGGCACCGGCACCCACGGTGCCGGCGCCCAAGGCGACACCCCGTCCGGTTCAACCGGCGCAGAAGGCACCGGCCCCGGCCAAACAACCGCAGCAGCCGGCCCAGCAGGCGCCGCAGGCCCCGGCCGGCGATCAAGCCGCGGCCCCGCCGGCCGATCAGCCGCCGATCGTCTATTCGCCCTGGACCAAGTTCTGCGGCAAGGACAACAACCCTACCGCTAAGGAAGTCTGCTTGACCGTCAAGGAAGCACGGCTCGAGACCGGCCAGTTCCTCGCCGGCGCCGCCCTGATCGAGCAGGCGGGCGAAGAAAAGAAGTTGTTCCGCGTGACGCTGCCGCTCGGCATGCAGTTGCCGCAGGGTACCCGCATGCTGCTCGACAAGGAGCAGCCGATGCAGGGGCGCTACATCGTCTGTCTGCCGAACGGCTGCATGGCCGACTTCGACGTGACGCCGGACTTCGTCGCCAAGCTCAAGAAGGGCCAGCAGATCGTGCTGCAGGGCATCAATCTGCCCGGACAGGCGGCAAGCTACATGCTGCCGCTCGCCGACTTCGCCAAGGCGAATGACGGCCCGGCCACTGACCCGAAGCAGTTCGAGGCAGAGCAGAAGAAGCTGCAGGAAGAGCTGCAGAAGAAGGCCGAAGAGGCGCGCAAGAAGCTGCAGGCGGCGCCGAAGTAACGCAGGCCAGCGCACATCACCGCATAAGGCGCACCACCGGCGCGCCTTATTTTTTGCGGCGGCTTCGCTAAGGGAAGTCCGCGGTCAAACCGCTTCGTTCTCTTTCTCGTAATTGTAGGTGCGGTTCTCCGTGCCGCCGTCGGTGCCGAGCCGGAAGCGATGGCCGTCGAGGTCCTCGACGTTCATCTCACGCATGCCCCAGGGATATTCGGTCGGCGGCTCGCGGATGATCGCGCCACGCTGCTTGTAGTCTTCGTAAAGCGCATCGACGTCCTGCACGAAGATCGAGATCCACGAGCCTGCTGCGACGCGTTGCGTGCCAAGCGACAGGAAGAGTTCGACCTCGTCGCGCGCGACGCATGCGAAATCGGGCGGGTCGCCCCATTCCCATTTCTTTTTGAATCCCAGTTTGTCGACGTAGTAGTCCAGCGAGGCCCGCATATCCGTGACGCTGAGAATCGGGACCGCAAGCTCGAACCTGTTGGTGTGCCGTTCGTTCGGACTGGCGCCGGCCGCGATCAGCATCGCGGCGATCGTCTGATTTGACTTCGGCGTGACCAGGCTGAGTGGCGTGTAGCCGCGGCCGTCCTTGCCCGTGGCCTCGGCGCCAAGCTCCAGCAACAGCTTCACCATCTCGGGCCGGTTCTTGAGCACGGCGAAATGCAATGGCGTGCGGTAGTGTTCGAACCGGCTCATCTTGCTGTTGCGCAGCAGCTTGCCGTCCTGCGCGACCAACGCGCGGACGAGGTCACCGCGGTTGAGCGCGACCGCCGAGAAGATCGTCGGCTTTGCGCCACGGCTCAGCAGATAACCGGCGGCCTCCCGGCGCACGGAACGAAAGCACGTCGCCCAGCCGATGACGCCGATCTCGTGCGCATCGCCTTCGCCGTCGATGTCGGCACCGGCCTCGACCAGCCGCTGGACCACCTCGACCGTCCCGTATTGCGCGGCCCAGTGTAGCGCAGTCGCGTTGTCGAGCCGGTCGCGCGTTGCGATGTCGAAGCCGCGCCGCAGCAGTACATTGACGCAGGCAAGATGGCCTTCGCCGGCCGCGATGTGAAGCAACGGCCGATTCCATTGGCTGCCGGTAATGACAAGCTTATCCGGATGCCGCGCCAGCAGCGCGTCGAGCTCATCGGCGCGGCCGTCCTTGGCGGCCGCGATGATCCGGCCGTCGATGCTCTGCG
>JBBWZU010000256.1:0-2765 GCA_039649225.1 Hyphomicrobiales bacterium
GAACCGAGCCGCTCGGTGGAATTGCTGTCGTTTCCCTGGCCCTGCTTGCCGATCTGCAGCACGAATTTGCCGTCCATCGTGAACTTGAGCAGTTGGCCGTCCTTCTTGCCGTTGCCGGCCAGCCAGACAAAATCATTGTCGTCGATGAAGATGCCGTGCTCGCTCTCCGGCCATTGGTAGCCCGGCCCTTCGCCGCCCCAGTGGCGCAACAGATTGCCCGACGTGTCGAATACCAGCACCGGCGGCGCCGCCGCGCAGCACTTGGCCTCGGGCGGATTTTGCTCGGCGGCGCGTTCGCGCGGCGTCAGCGAAGCCGGGCGATGCACGATCCAGATGCGGTCGTATTTATCGGTCGCGATGCCGGCGACCTGACCGAGGATCCAGTTGTTCGGCAGCGGCTTGGGCCAGGAGGCCTCGACCTGGACCTGCGGAACCTTGTCGTCGGCGCGGGCCGCGCCGAACGGCAGAATGAGCAGCAATGCCGCGAGGCCGCGCACGATCGCGATCATGTCTCCCCCGTCTTTTCCGCGGCGCGACCTTCTTGGATTGCGCTCGCGCGAGAGCTTTCAGTCTCGTATCTTCACGTAACTGCCCGGCGCATCCTCGATCGGCGTCAGCACGCCGCCGCCCGGTTCGCGCGCCGGCACGGTCTCGGCATCCTGCGCCTTGATCCACCACAGCCAGTCCGCCCACCACGAGCCCGGATGCTCGTGGGCCTTGGCGAGCCAGCCATCGAGGCTGCCGAGCGGCGCGTCTCCGGTCCAATATTGATATTTCGGCTTGCTTGGCGGATTGACGACTCCGGCGATATGGCCGGAGCCCGCCAGCACATATTTCACCGGGCCGCCGAAGAATTTCGAGCCGAGGAACACCGACTTGGCCGGCGCGATGTGGTCTTCGCGGGTCGCCAGATTATAAACCGGGATGGTCACATTGCCGAGGTCGAGCTTGGTATTGTCGATCACCATCTGGCCCTTGGCGAGCTTGTTCTCCAGATAGCAGTTGCGCAGATAGAACGCGTGGTTCGCCGCCGGCATGCGCGTCGAGTCCGAATTCCAGTAGAGCAGGTCGAACGGGTAGGGCGCCTTGCCCTTGAGATAGTTGCTGATGACATAGGGCCAGATCAGGTCGTTCGAGCGCAGCATGTTGAAGGCGTTCGCCATCCGCTTGCCTTCGAGGTAGCCGCGCTCGGCCATCTGCTTCTCGAGGATGCCGAGCTGCTCCTCGTCGACGAACACCATCAGGTCGCCCGCATAGGTGAAGTCGACCTGCGCGGCGAAAAACGTCGCGCTCGCGATCCGCTTGTCGCCCTTGGCGGCCATCCAGGCGAGCGTGACCGCCATCAAGGTGCCGCCGACGCAATAGCCGATGGCGTTGACGTCGTCTTCGCCGGTGACCTGCTTGATGACGTCGAGCGCCGCGAGCGGTCCCTCGCGCATGTAGTCTTCAAAGCCCTTGGTGGCCTGACGCTGGTCCGGATTGACCCACGAGATGACGAACACCGTCAGCCCGTGCTCGACGCACCATTTGATGAAGGACTTTTCCGGATTGAGATCGAGGATGTAGAACTTGTTGATCCAGGGCGGGATGATCAGCAGCGGACGCTTGAGCACGTTCTCGGTCGTCGGCGTGTACTGGATCAGCTGCATCAGGTCGTTCTGGAAGATCACCTTGCCGGGCGTGAGCGCGAGGTTCCGGCCGACCGCGAATTTTGACGCATCCGACTGGCGGATTCGCAAAGATCCCTGCCCCGCCTCGATGTCCTCGGCCAGCATGTGCATGCCGCGCGCGAGGTTCTCGGCGTTCGACTCCAGCGTCGTGCGCATCACCTCCGGATTGGTCAGGATGAAATTGGTCGGCGCCAGCGCATTGGCGATCTGCCGCACGTAGAACTCGCCCTTCTGGCGCGTGTGCGCATCGAGCCCGGACGCGTTGGTGACGAGCCGCTCGGCCCATTGCGATGTCAGCAGATAGACCTGCTTGAGGAAGTCGTAATACTGGTTCGACGACCACTCCGGATCCGCGAAGCGCTTGTCGTTCGGCGCCGGTTGCACCACCGGTTCGGCGGGCTCGCCCGCGAAGCGTCGCGACGCCGAGGCCCACAGGTCGAGATAGGCCTTGCCGAGGCTGGTCTGCACCGCGACGGCGCGCTGCGGGTCGGAGAGCCAGTATTCCGCCACCTGACCCAGCGTCTTGACGACGTCGGCGATTTCCTCGGACGGTTCCGTCTTGACCGTGCCTTCTTCGCGCGGCTTGAGGTAGGCGGCGAGCGCCTTCCCGCCTTCCTCGACCATCCGGGCAATGTTCCGCGAGAACTGCTCGATATCGACCTTCGGGGCCGCGACCGCCGGAGCGGCCGGGGGCGCGGCCGGCGTGGCTGGCGGAACCGCCTCAGTGGAGGGAGCCGCCTCAGTGGCGGAGGGAGCCGCGGCGACGGCCGAAGTGGCCGCTGCAGCAGCCGGCGGCGTGGCAGCCGTCTGGTCCACCGGCGATTTGATCGCGGTTTTGTCCGACATGCGCTTCCGGCCCGGAGCCTTTTTGTCTTTCAGGACTATGGTCCTTTGTTTTGCCATCTTAAGCGCATTAACCTCTTTGAAGCCATCCTGATGGATAGGCTTGTTGTTGTGCATTGCAGTGTGAACTTGCTCATCCATGATGTCGAACGCGCGACGTAACAATTCGGCACCGCGTGCGGCCATGCTCCTACTTGCATTGGCTGGGCTCGGGCTGTCGGCCTGCTCGACCGTTGGCGACACGCTGCCCGA
>JBBWZU010000257.1:0-13307 GCA_039649225.1 Hyphomicrobiales bacterium
TCAAGCCCGGCCATGACGGAGCTATTTGAGCGTCCTGTGCTCTAATCCGGCACCGCGTCCACATTCACCGCGATCGTCGCGAAACGGTCCGCGATCGCCGCCAGCGCATTGCGATGGACTTCGTCCGCACTCAGTCCCGCGCCGCTGAGCGGATCGGGCAGGGCGCGCGTCGCCGCCGCGCTGGCGATCACGGTCGCCTTGAAGCCGAGGTCGATCGAGGCGCGCGCGGTCGCCTCGATGCACATGTGCGTCTGGAAACCGACCAGCACGACATTGCCTTTCTTCAGCGCGGCAAGGCGGCTTGCGAGGTCAGTCGACGCGAACGCATTCGGCAAGCTCTTGTGCACCACGGCTTCGCCGGGGGCGGGGATTGCCGGCGAAGCGATCTCGAAACCCGGCGAGCCCGGCGCGAACGCGCCGCCGGTGCGGCCCTGATGCACGATGTGGATGATCGGCACTTGCAGCGCGCGCGCACGTCCCAGCAGCCGGCCGATTTCGGCCAGCGCCGGCTCGATGCCGACGAGCGGCAGCTTGCCGTCGACATATTCGCGCTGCGCGTCGATGACCACAATGGTCGAGTCGGAGAGTGGCGGGGGCACGGGCGTGAGGCCGGCCATTTCGAGCATCGTTTTCGGTTTCATGCGTGCTGGTTTATCTCAAAACGACGAACACCGGGAAGGTGTCCCTCCCGGTGTTCGTTCTGACTTTGCCGCCGCGTTGTTGCGACGGAACATTTGCGAATGACGCGTTGGACTTCCCGAAAACTCAGAACGCGCCGAGCAGAATGGCGCCGACAAAAGCGAACGCGGCGAATGCTGCCAGCACGTCCAGCCTCAAGGCAAGGTCCACGGTCGGCCTCCCTCGCTGTTGAACCTGCCGGCACTATACCAAAGTCCAAGGCCGGACCGAAGTGGATTGCATATTGCGGCGCGGCAACGCTTGGTTCGTTGTGCAATCGTATCGGCAAGCCATTGGAAACGACGGGATATCGTTCTGCTTTGACGTGACATACAGACCAGACCGTCGCCGCATGCCGGTATCGGGTTGTCGGATGACCTAGCGCTATTTGTGCCGTGCAATCGCCCGTTCGGTAAATAGTGCGGCCTCCAGTGCGGCGCGGTCGCGGCCGAAACGTCCGACGATCTGCACGCCGAGCGGCATGCCGCTCGCATCGCTCAGGCCCGGCACGTTGACGCAAGGCGTGCCCATCAACGTCCAGAGCAGATTGAAGGTCGCCACGCCGGTTGCCGCGATGCCGTGCGGGGCCGCGCCCGGTGCCGATGGCGTGAGGATCACGTCGAATTCGCCCATCAGATCGGCAAGCGCCAGGCGTGCGCGCTTGGCGATGCGGCGCGCGTCATCATAGGCATCGACACTGACCGTCGCGGCTTCGTCCAGCATGGAAACTGTCTTCGGTCCGAGCAGGTCGCGCTTGTGGTCGTATTCGAACGCGTAGGAGCGTGCAGCCTCGTGCAGGATGATGACCTTGTGGGCGCGCCACGCGTCCTCGAGCAGCGGCGGCAGCGTGACGTCCTTCACGCTCGCGCCCGCGGCTTCGAGCGCGCGCGTCGTGCTCTCGACCGCGTTCTGCATGTCGGCGCTGGCGTCGGCCCAGATGTGCGTGCGCATCAGCGCGACACGCGGCGCGGCGGGTGCTGCGCGATCGACGCGCAGGTCGCGGCCCGACATCGCGGCGGTCGCGAAGGCGACATCGGCGACGCCCGCGCCATAGAATCCCACCGTGTCGAGCGACCATGCGTAGCATTTGATCCCGATGGTCGGGATGAGCTTGTATGAAGGCTTGAAGGCGGCAACGCCGCAATAGGCCCCCGGCCGGATCACCGAGCCTGCGGTCTGGGTGCCGGTCGCGACCGGCACCATGCCGGCTGCGACCGCCGCGGCCGAGCCGGACGAGGAGCCCCCCGGCGTGTGCTCGAGATTGTGCGGGTTGCGCGTCTTGCCGGTCTGCTGATGCGCGAACTCGGTGGTCACCGTCTTGCCGAGCATCACGCCGCCGGCGCGGCGCAGCATCGCCACCGTCGAGGCGTCGCTCGCCGGACGGTGCCCCTTGTAGGCCGCCGAGCCGTATTCGGTCGGCATGTCATAGGTGTCGTAGATGTCTTTCAGGCCGACCGGCAGTCCGCGCAGCGGCGCCGCGCTCAGGCGCGCCGCGTCGGCACGTGCGGTTTTGCGCGCGCCCTCGATGTCCAGATACGTGAATGCGCCGACCTCGTCCTCGCGCGCCGCAATGGCGGCGGCGCAGAGATCGACGATGCCTTCGGGGGTCAGCTCATTCGCCTCGACGCGGCGGGCAAGATCGAGCGCGGAGAGCAGGCGGTCGGGGCGGGAGAGCATGATGGGATTTGTCCTTGAGACATTGTGCGGTAGCACATCGTAACCCGGATGCAGCGGTAGCGAAACCGATCGCCGGTGCATAGGGCGGGCAAAGCGCGCAGCGCGTGCCCGCGAACTTTCGATTGGATATCGGCGGGCACGCTTGCTCCGCTTCGCGGTTCAAGCTTTGCCCCCCTACGAACCTACTGCACCCTATGCTCACCAATCCCGAACGCCTCGTAGGTGCCGAGTGTCGGCGGCCCGGCGAACGCGAACCTGATCTTGTTCACCATCTCCAGCGCCTGGCCGCTCTTGTCGTAGGCCTCGGCGTCGTCCTGTGTGTTCCAAATGGTGATGGCCATGAAAGATTCAGGCGATTGGTGCTGCTGCAACAGCAGCGCGCTGATATTGCCGGCAGCCTGGCGAATGGCCGGAATGGCTTGCGTCTCGTAGATCTGCCGCAACGCGTCCGTGGTTCCCGGCAAAGCCTTGAATTGGCCGATGCGAACAAACGTCATGAGTCGCCTCTCCCCGTGGTCAGCGTCGTGGCAATATCCTCCATTCGCCGAAACATTACATCCGGCTTCTGCGCGCGCAGCGCCTCCGGTGCGGTGTAACCCCAGGTGACGGCGGCGCAGGTGATGCCGGCCGCGCGCGCGGCCTCGATGTCGCGAATCTCGTCGCCGATGGCGATCGTGACATCGGGCGCGACGCCGGCCTGCCGTATCACGCGCTTGAACTTCTTCGCCTTGCCGAACAGCGCGGCCCCGCAGGCGAAGTGCGCGATCAGCGCGGCGTTGGAAGCGCCGAGCATGTCGCGCGCATTGGCCTCGTTGTCGGAGCTCACCAGCGCGAGCGTCAGGCCCGCATCGGCGAGCGCGCGCAACATCGTGCTGACCCCGGGAAACAGCGGAATATGCGCCATGTCGGCGCGCTTCTGTGCGCGCATCCGGTGCGCGATCCGCGGCACTTTCCAGAGCGGGACGTCGAGCTTGCGCAGGATGTCATGCACGCTGCCGTGGCGCAGCGGCTCGATGTCGTTCTCGGCGACCTCCCTGAACTGAACTCGCGCGCCACGGTGTTGAGCACGCCAAGGAACCAGGGAAAGCTGTCGGCGAGCGTGCCGTCGAGGTCGAAAATGGCAAGGCTGTAGCGCACGCGCTACGTCGGCCCGTGCACGGTGAACAGCCGATAGCGCCCGTCCTCGATCTGTGCGGCAGCGACGATGCCGGTCACGGCGCTTCCGCCATCGAGACTGAGGCGGTCGTGCTGGAACACATGCGGGTCGGGATAGCCGGACATCTGCCGGTGCTTGGCGGGCGGCGTATGGCCGTGAATGACCATCAGGCCGTTAAAGCCGCCGCGCCATTTCAGGAACGGCTCGTTGATCCAGGCCCAGTGATTTCCGCCGAACTGCGTGAAAGGCGCGGCGAGATGCGTCGCCGGATCGGTTGACGGGTCGAGCCCGCCGTGGACGAAGATGGTGTTGCCGATCCACACGTGGCTCTGCAAATGGTCGAGGCGATCCACTACGGTCTGACCGGCTGCCTCCAGCAACAGGTCACGTGTCAACGCCGCGTTGCCGCGGCCGGTCGCGCGCCGCAGTTCTTCCACGAAGGTCAGGCCATCGATGGTCGCCCACTTCGCATAGGCGGCTTGCGCGGCGCTGTCGCCGATCGAGAGCATAAGCAATTGCTCGTGATTGCCGGACAGGCGGTGCACCTTGGCGAAACGGACATCGAGTGAGGGCGCGGCCCACAGCGCCAGCGCCGCAAGGCTGCTCGGGCCGCGGCAGATCAGGTCGCCGAGAAAGATCAGGCGCGCGCGGTCCGGGGCGAGCGCGGACAAGCGCTCAAGCAGCGCTGCGAGCTGACCGTGACAGCCGTGCACGTCGCCGACGGCAAAGACGGTCTCGCCGTCGAGCCGGATCGGCGCGTCACGCCAATCGGATTGCACGATGCTGAAACCGTCGTTGTTCTCAACAACCATGTGCCGAACCCCGTTCGCCACCAACGCAGCCCCGGACCGGGTTTTAGGCGATATGGGCTCATGCCAGTTCCGCGTATTCGGCGCAAATAGCCCCTCGCACCGGCATCCGATAGAATCGGCAACGTAGTGATTCTCAAAGCCCCCGCAGAGGTTTAGCGTGGTTGGCGCGGAGCCAGTATGTCGATTGCCGATTTCGACGCGCGAAGCGATCACAACGTCGAAGACGAATGCCGGGTGGACATGGAACTGATCGCCGCGCGTCTGCGTGAGCTGATCCTGTCGCAGCCGCCGCGCGCTCTCATCGGGTTCATCTGGGCTGAGTTTTCGCTGCGCCCGATGCTGGAAGACGGCGCCGGCAAGGAGGCGCAGGCGGCGCAGCTCGTGCTCGCCTATGTGCACGCGGTGCTGGCGAGCTTCGGCGAGGCGGCGGCGGGCGATCTCGACGAGGCGGTCTGCGCCGAGATTGTCGAGACCGCGAGCCACCTGCGGGATGCAACGCAGCGCTATTTCGACGCGCGGGCCGCCGAGGCTGCGAGCGCGCAGGCCCGCTGGGCCGAGACGCATGCGCTGTCGGACTGGATCGCATGCCGCGGCCAGGGCCATCGCGCGCCCGAGCAGGAGTTTTTCGAGGCCGTGCTGGCGCCGCATGACGAGGCGCTGCGCCGCAGCTACGGCATCGGGGCGGCAGAGATTGCCGCGGGCTTGCAGGCGGCGGCCGACGCGATGCGCAAGGGTTGCGCGCGCGCGGTGGCGCGGATCGCCGAGCATGCGCAGGTCGTCGGCGCGCTTGCATCCGAACGCGGCGTTGCGCCCGAACGTGCCTCCGAATTCTGGGCGCAGGAGCAGCCCGAGCGCGCGCAAGCCTCCGAGGAAGCCTTCGCGGAACTATTCGGCGGCGGCATCTGCAACCTGTCGCGCCACACGTCCTTGCCGGCGGCCCTGCTGCAGGACCTGAGCTTTAGGCGCGGCGAGAACAAGGAGTTCTTCGGCGCAGGGCCGCTCGCCGGAACGCCGTTGCGCGCGCTGCCGGTGCGCGTCAAGCCGCTGGTCGCGCTTGAGGCTGAGTATTTCGCCACGCATTCGGATTTTCTGTGGAGCGCGTATCGCCAGATTTTACGCAGTCTGCTGGAGCGCAATCCCAATCCCGCCTACCGCCGCGAGTTTCGCGCGCGTCAGTCGGCATTCGGCGGGCGAGCTTTCGAGAGCGTGCTGGCCGAGCAACTCGCCGGCGCAATTGTGCTGCACGAGATCTGCTATCGCGATGCCGCGACGCGCGAGTGGGTCGAGAACGATACCCTGATCCGGCTCGATGACGTGCTGATCCTGGTTGACTCCAAGGCCGGCATCGCGGCGACGATCGCGCCGCCGGCCGCGGACTTCGAGCGTCAGGCGCGCGCCGCGCAGGACATGGTGGCGAAGACCTACCAGGAGTGCCGACGCTTCTTCGACTACCTCGCCTCGGCCGACGCGGTGCCGCTGTTCCGGCGCGATGCGGGGCGATACGTCGAATGCGCCAGGGTGCGGCTGGCGGATTTTCGCGTGCTGCTGCCGATCGGCCTCACCGTCGAACCGCTCGGGCCGTTTAGCGAGATGTGCCAGGCGTTGCCCGAGATCGAGCCGATCCTCGGGCGTTTGCGCTTCATGCCGATGTCGATCGACGACCTCATCGCGCTACGCCGCAGCCTGCCGGCGGCGGGGGACTTGCTGGAGTTCCTGTCGCGCGAGGCGTCGGCGGGACATGACCTCGCGATGCCGCGCATCGCGCGTCCAGCCGAGATCACGAGCCTGCTCGATGCCTTGCAGGCCGCGCGCGAGCCGGGCTGGCTGCGTGCCGATGTGCTGATCCGCCGCTATGATGCCAAAGCATGCGAGGAACTCGCCGCCGGCCTGCTCGAGATGACCGAGAGCCTCGTGACGCAGGAGCACGGTTGGTTCCAGTTTGCCGGCGATCCGCCACTATTCTGCTGGCTGCAGCGTTACGGCACGCTCGCGAATGTCGAGACCATCGCCGCAACGGCACGCGCGGCCGCCATCGCGACCGGTGCGCGCGAGATCGTCGTCATCGTCGCGCATAAGACGACCGCGACCAACTATTCGCGTGCCGTGGCGCTGAAGGTGGATGTGCCGCCGCCCGGCAGCGCGGAGCATGAACGGGCCCGCGCCGAGGCCGCGCGGCTGCAGGCGCAGCAGAATGCCGTTACGGCCGTGATGAATGAAGAAAGTGTGGCGCCGGCCGCAATGCCGCCCGCGCGCGCGCCCGGCCGCAACGAGCCGTGCTGGTGCGGCAGCGGCAAGAAATTCAAGCGCTGTCACGGCTCGTTGTAGTCCGCGATCCTGTTTCGTTGAAGAATTGTTAAACGAATTGCTCGCATTGTCCGCGTATGACGCGCGGAGTGGCCCGGTATCTCGTCGGCTCCCTCGTCGTCCTCGGTCTGGCGGCTTGCGGCAAGCAATGGCTTGCCGAGCGCGAACCGTGGCGGCATGAGGCGGAGGTCGCATGCCTCAAGTCTGGACTCGTAAAAGAGGGTCCGGCGCTCGCACGCATTGAGCCGATCTCCGGTCCTGGCATCTGCGGCGCGGATTTTCCCCTCAAGGTGGCGGCGATTGGAGAGGGGTCGGTCGTCGGCTTTGCCGATGAACTGCGTCCGCCGGCCGGCATCCCGAACGCCCGCCAGCCGCTTGCCGATCCGCAGCTCTATACGCCGCGCCCGGCTGCGTCTTATCCGGCGCCGCAGTACCCGCAACACTATCCGGCGACTCAACAGTATCCGACGCCACAACAGTATCCGGCGCAGCAATATCCGCCGGCGCAGCCCTATCCGCAGCAGGCCTACCCGCAACAGGGCTATCCGCAAGCCGCGCCCGGTGCTCCGGCGTCGTTGCGCCCGCCCGGTGTTCCGGAGCCTGAAACCGACGAGGGTTACGAGGACGAGGAAGCTCAGGGCTCGCCGCCGGGCCAGGAGGCCTATCCGCCGGCCTATCCGCAGCAGCGCCGTCAGGGCTACGGCGCGCCGCCGCGCGCTGTGCCGGGCAAAGCCTATTCGCAGCCTTATCCGCCCGCCGAGCCGGTGCCGCTCGGGCGCCAACAGGCACCGGTCGCGATCGGCGCCGTGACGGTGCAGCCCGCGGCGACGCTGGCCTGTCCGATCGTCTCGGCGCTCGACAGATGGTTTGCCGATGCGGTGCAGCCAGCCGCGATAAAGTGGTTTGGTGCGTCGGTCGCCGAGATCCGCCAGATCTCCGCCTATTCGTGCCGCGGCATGAACGGGCAGCGCGGCGCGCACATCTCCGAGCACGCGTTCGGCAACGCCCTCGACATCGCGTCATTCACGCTCGCCGACGGCCGCAAGATCAGCGTGAAGGATGGCTGGCGCGGTCTTCCCGAGGAGCAGGGCTTTCTGCGCGACGTGCAGGGCGCCGCGTGCCAGCAATTCATGACCGTGCTCGCGCCGGGCTCGAATGCGTTCCACTACGATCACATCCATGTCGATCTGATGCGGCGTGCGAGCGGGCGCGCGATCTGCAATCCGGCGGCTGTCCCAGGCGAGGTCGTCGCGGCGCGCGCCGGCTATCGCATCGGCGGCCGCGGCGAACCCGGTGTCACCGGCTCGATCCCGGCCAGCGCCGCGTCTGAGCCGCCCCGGAAGGTTTCGCGCCGCGTGCCAACGTTTCGTGCCGTGCCCGGCCGCGATGAAGTCTATGACGGCCTCCCGCGGGCCGTGGCCGGCCAAGACTGAGCAAGCCGCGTTTTCCCTTCCGGAATATATATTTAGCCGATTTCAAAGCGCGGTCCGGGGTTACAATAAAGTTTCAGTTGAATTGCGGGGGTGAAGTTCCGCAGCAAGGTTTTGTGTACGGATTTGTGCTTACTTCCCATACGTCAGAGGTGGCTGGCGTATATGCGGGTGGTTCTTGTCGATCCGAGCCGTACAATGCGGCTCTACGTGACGCGCCTGTTGCAGGCACGCGATCATGAAGTAAGGCCGTTCGCCGACGGCGCGGCTGCGCTCGCCTGCATGCGCGACGACAGCGACGTCGACGCCATGATCACCTCGGCCGAGCTGAACGGAATGTCCGGTCTGGAGCTGTGCTGGGAGACCCGGATTCTCGCGGGCCGCGACCGGCCGATCTATGTGATCCTGATGTCCTCGAATATCGACAAGCAGAAGCTTGGCGAGGCGCTCGATTCCGGCGCCGACGATTTCATTTCCAAGCCGCCGGTACCCGACGAGCTCTATGCGCGCCTGCGCGCGGCCGAGCGGCTCGGCACGATGCAGCGCGAGCTGGTGCGGCTTGCCTCGTTCGATCCGCTCACGGGGCTGCTCAACCGGCGGGTCTTTTTCGAGCGTGCGCAAAGTGCGAGCCAGCGCAGTCCGATCGTGACGGCAATCATGCTCGATATCGATCATTTCAAGCGCATCAATGACGTGTTCGGCCATGACATCGGCGATCAGGCGATCGCCGCGGTTGCGCAAGCCATTGCGACCGAAGGTGCCGTGACCGGCCGGTTGGGCGGCGAGGAATTCGCCCTGCTGCTCGAGGGACGCACGGTCGAAGAAGGTATCGTGATCGCCGAGCGGCTGCGGACGCGAACGGCCGTGCTGCGTTTTGAAACCGCGCATGGCGTCATGACGCTGAGCTGCAGCTTCGGCGTCAGCGAGCGCACGCAGGGCGAGAGCATCGACGATCTGCTCAAGCGCGCCGACGTCGCGCTCTATGCGGCCAAGACCGGCGGACGCAATCGCGTGGTCGCCGCCGGCGCGATATCAACAAATGCGTTCGGCGGGTCCAACACGCTCATCCACGCCTTGGCGGGGTGAGCGGTCGCTACCTCGCCCTCAGCTCGCAGCGACGGCGGCCCCAGTCCCACCAGCACTCGCGATAGTAAGGCTGGCCTTCATAGACCGGTTGCTCATATTCGCTGCCGGGCGGATAGCCCGGCGCAGCATAGGTTGTCGGCGGCGCGTAATAGGTTTGCGGCGGAGGCGGCGGACCGTAGGCGACAACCGGCGGCGGACCATAGGCCGGCGGAGGCGGTGGGCCATAGCCATAGGATTGCGGAGGCGGAGGGCCGTACGCTTGCGGAGGCGGAGGACCATAGGCCGATCGAGGCGGTGGTCCGTAAGCTTGCGGCGGCGGTCCGTACGACGGGGATGGCTCGTAAATATCCGCCGCAGAGCTTGGTGTCGCAGACATCGCCATCCCGGCTACCGCAATGAGGGTGGAGGCAGTCAGCATCAGCATGCGCATGTGGCTTTCTCCTGTGCCGGCATGCTCAGCGGCTGAAGCGGTAATTTTGTGGCGCGATCGCACGCCGCTACGCCCATGAAATGGCATGCAAAACGCAAGACGCCGCCACACGCGGCGGCGGCGTCCGTCAGCCTCAGTCGCTTATCGCCAGGGCTTCAGCTCGCAGCGCCGCTGGCCCCAATCCCACCAGCAGTCGCGATAGTAGCGCTGGCCGCCGACATAGACGGGGTCATCCTGAAATTCCGTGCCCGGTGCAACGTAGGTCTGTCCGGGCGCCAGGTACACCTGGCTCTCGGTCATCGGTGCCGTATAGACCGCGGGCGGATTGACATAGACCGTGCCGGGCCGGGCATAGCCGTCATAGTAGGCTTGCGCCGACGCTACGGTCGGAACCGCGGCGAGCGCCGCGACGGCCGAGGCGGCCAAAAGAAATCTGCGCATGATACGTCCTCCTGTGCACACGATGATTATCGCGGGAAACGCCTGAAGCGGCGCGGCGTTCCGCCTCACGATGCTTTGTTCCATTGCCGCAACGCTGCCGACATCCGGACGCGAAAAAGCCCCGCGCTGTCAGGCGCGGGGCCGTCGGGCGGCTGAACCAAATCGAGGGCGATTCAGCAGGCGTAATGTTCGGCGGCGATCATGGTGCCGTCACGATCATCCACGGGAATAGATAGGCCTGCGCCATCACCAGGAGGCCGACGAGACATGCGAGCACGATCGAGTGCCAGAACACGAAGCGCAGGATCGTTCCTTCGTGGCCGAACCAGTTTGTGGCGGTGGAAGCGACGACGATCGATTGCGCGTCGATCATCTTGCCCATGACGCCGCCCGACGAGTTCGCGGCGCCCATCAGGATCGGCGAGATGCTCAATTGCTCCGATGTGATCTTCTGCAAATTGCCGAACAGGATGTTCGAGGCGGTATCGGAGCCGGTCAGCGCAACACCGAGCCAGCCGAGCAGCGTGCCGAAGAACGGATAGAGCACGCCGGTGGCGGCGAACGCCAAACCGAGCGTTGCGTCGATGCCGGAAAGGCGCGTAAGCGTTCCGATCGCGAGCATCGCCGAGATGGTGATGAGCGAATAGGCGCACACACGGATGGTCTGCGCGTAAGCCGTCAGGAGTCGCACGGGTGAGAAGCCCATCAGCAATCCCGAGATGATCGCCGCGATCAGCATCCCCGAACCAGTGTAGGACAGATAGGTGAAGAGGAACTGCGCGCGTTCCGGCGTTGGTTTCGAAACGACCGGCGCGACCTTGGCGATCATCTTGTCCAACTCGGGAACATCATAGTTCCAGCTGAAAATCGGATTGACGATGCCTTTGAACCAGTTCGTGCCCCAAAGCAGCAGGATCGCGCAGACGATGATCCACGGCAGCAGCGCGAGCCAAATCTGCGCGCTGGACGGCTTCGGGCCGGGCGCCTTGGGCGGCGGCATCGTGGCGGCGGAGTCGTCTTTCGAGCGCAGCGCCGGCGAAAGCCACAGCTCCTTTGGTTGCCAGACCTTCAGGAAGCCGATCAGGCAGGCCATCGAGATCAGCGACGCGCCGATGTCGACGATCCACGGGTTGATGAAGTTCGAGATCAGGAATTGCGGGATCGCGAACGAGACGCCGGCCACCAGGATCGCCGGCCACACGTCCTTCATGCCCTTCCAGCCCGCGAAGGCCCACACCACCCAGAACGGAACGATGAGCGAGAAGAACGGCAATTGACGGCCGACCATCGCACCGAGCTGAAAGGCGAGAGGCCCAACTTCCGCAGGAGAGTTTGCCATGACGCTGGCGAGTCCTTGGATCGGCGTCCCCAGCGCGCCGTAGGCCACCGGCGCCGTGTTGGCGATGAGCGAGAGACCCGAGGCCGCGAGCGGCGAAAAGCCAAGGCCGATCAGGATCGCGCCGGTGACGGCAACCGGCGTGCCGAAGCCGGACGCGCCTTCGAAGAAGGCGCCGAAGCAGAAGGCGATCAGCAGGAGCTGAAGCCGCCGGTCCTGCGTGACGCCGCCGATCGTGGTCTGCAATGTCTCGAACGCGCCTTTCTCCACTGTCAGCCGGTAGAGGAAGATGACATTGAGCACGATCCAGCCGATCGGGAAAAAGCCGGTCGCAACGCCGAGCACGGACGCGCGCAGCGACATGTTGGCCGGCATGGTGAACAGATAGATCGCCACCAGATTGGCGACCACCAGCGCGATGACGGCCGCGATGTGCGCTTTGACTTTGTTGGAGGCGATCAGAACCAGCAGCGTGACCACCGGCAGTGCCGCCGCGATGGTCGACAAGACCTGGCTATGAAACGGATCGTAGACCTGATTCCACATGACGTTTCCCCGGTTTGTCGCTGGCTCCTGCTCTAGGCGGCGGAGCTTTATGCGACGAACTGTCCCACGTGCGACAAGCTAGCGCAGACGGGAGCGGGGGCAAGAACAAATGTCGGTGAGGTCGTTTGGTCTTTGGGATGAGCGGCTTAAGAGGGGAAAGTGACGCCGGTTTGTTTCACCTTTGGCCATGTTGCGCCGCGGCGTTCTGCCTGATTTCACGCCATCAAAGTATCGAGTCCGCGTCGCAGGCCAGGCTTCTCGGCGACGCGGCGGATCGCCAGCAGTGTGCCGGCCACATAAGGCGCGGCCGAACTGCCCGAGTCATGGCGGATGACAAGCCGCTCGTTGTCGGCACCGAACACGGCCTCGACCGACACCACGAATGACGGCATGCGCAGCGCGTGCACCTGCACGCCGCCATGCGGGCCGCTGCCGACCGCGGCGCCCCGCGTGCCGGGAATGCCGCCGAGCTGCGCGACGGGCTTTGAGGTCGCGGCGGCGCGCACCAGGCTGAGCGCCTCGGCAAGTTCGCGGCCGGTGCCGGACGGCGTGTCGGACTTGCCGGCGCTGGCATAGTCGATGATTTCGACATCCGCGACGTAGCGCGCGGCTTCGAGCGCGAAGCGTTTCAATAGCGTTGCCGTGATCGAGAAGTTTCCGGCGGCAAGCACGCCGACATTCTTCTCGCGGGCGGCTTTGTCGATCGCCGCGTAGTCGTCGGCGCCGAGCCCGGACGCACCGATCACGACATGACGTCCCGCCGCAATCGCCTCAAGGGTATTGCGGCCGACCGAGTCCGGCTTGGTGTAGTCCACGACGACGTCCGATGGCGTTGCGAGCGCCTCGGCCATGGTCGCCGCGATGGTCACGCCGAGCGGCGCCACGCCGATGGCTTCGCCCGCATCGCGGCCCGCCGCCTTGCGCGAGACCGCCGCAACAAGCTTGAGATCGTCTGCTGCGGTGATGGCCGGAAGCAGCGCGCGCCCGACCCAGCCGGTGACGCCTGCGAGAACAACACGGATCATGACGAACTCCCCGGTTTGCCGTATCCGCCCGCCGTCGGCGTCTGGATGATGAGCGCTTCGCCAGCATTGATCGTGGTGGCGTCGCAGCCTTTGAGTTTCTCGATCGACCTGTCATTGCGCCGAACGGAGTTCTGCCCGGGCTGGCCGTTCTCGCCGCCCGCGAGCCCGAACGGCGGTACGATGCGATGGCCGGTCAAGAGCGTGCAGTCCATCCTCTCCAGAAAGCGGATGGTACGGCGAATGCCATCGCCGGCGTTCCACTTGCCCTTGCCGCCGGAGCCCTTGCGGATGTGGAAATCCTCCAGCACGACCGGATAGCGGAATTCGAGGATCTCTGGATCGGTCAGCCGCGTGTTGGTCATGTGCGTGTGCACGGCGTCGGTTCC
>JBBWZU010000489.1:0-4581 GCA_039649225.1 Hyphomicrobiales bacterium
GCCCTCGTTGAATCGTGGGTATCACCTCTCGATTTGATATCGATCGGGAAGCTCGTCGCCCTCGTCGGAGTCGCGCTGGCGAGTAAAGTCTTGGTCCGTGTGCTCGCCCGTCGAGCTCTCGTCAAGACATTGCAGGGGGCCGGCACGGAAATAGCCAGCGGCACAGCTCGCGAGCTTTCGAGCGGCGCAGCGCGTGAAGGAGCCGGTGACACCCTGCGCGGAATTGGACCCTATGCCCTCCGCGCGGGATCGCGCGACGGGGCCGGCGACACCTTGCGCGGAATCGGCGCCAATGCGGCGCGTACCGCGTTCAGACGACGCGCCGGCCGCATGACCGTCGATGAAATGGAACAGTACCTGAATGACGTTATGGCAAATCACGCGGAGCTGAGGGTCCTCGCCTCAGCCCGGGGAGCAAGCGGCGAGCAACTTGTCAATGCGAGCAACGACGCACTGCGCGCATGGGAACTACGCACTGGCAACAGGGTGGTACGTAAAACAGCCAAAGAGATGAAGGAGGCGGTGACGGACCCAAGAAACTATATGACACACCGAGGGCGGGAATTGTGGATCAATAGCGAAGCAGCCGCCCTCAGTAACCCGGCGACCTATTACGAGAACGTCGCCCACGAACTGTGCGCGCACGCCCTCACGGGGCGCGGCGGCTCTATCGGGTCGGTGCTCCCATTCATTGGTGAAACATATGCCAGGCATAACAACGGGATGTTCATTCTGGAAGAAGCAATCAGACGCGGCGATGTCGCTCAAGCCCTGCGACTCTGGCGTTGAACAGCAAATAGCGACCAAAGTGCGGGCTTCGCAACAGCAATGAGTTCAGCCCCCTCGCTGGCTGGCGGGCGTCGGCTTTTTCGAGACTCCGCCTACCCCGCCTTCGCGAACGTGAAACGGTCGATCGGTCGGTCGAGAAGGCAACATCGATGGGATCGTGAAGTTTTTCGGCCGATGATTTGGCGCCCGCTCAAACAGCCGGACACCCCGCTTTCTGCGGGGCACATGCTCCAATTGTGATCGCCGAACCTCGTTCAGCGAACCTGCGCGGCGGAAATCCTGACTAATCCAGTTACAGCCTCGTTCAGGAGACCCGAATGCCGATCTTCGTCGACGTCGACAATACCGACCCCAACCACAAGCTATTCAGCGGCATCAAGGCCGGCAACTTCGCCAAGGAGGCCGAGGCGAAGATACAAGAGGTGACCCAGCGAATTGTCGACAAGGCCAGCGACTTCACCACCAAGAAACCGACCGATTCGAAAGCGTTGAAAGATCTGAAAGGCTACTTCCTGATGATGAGCGTGGCGAAAGTCGAGACGGACACGAAAAGCGCCAAGTGCACTTTGATCGGCTTCATCGTCCAGTATCCGCGCGTGGCCGATGACAAGGGTAAGCTTGGCGACTTGCTTGTTACTGTGCAAATGACCGCAAGCGGCAGCGTCCAGGGCACGCGCAATCCCGTTATCGCGTGTATCGAGGCCATCACCGAAGACCTGGTCACGAAATCCCTGCCCGTCATGCGCAAGCACTTCGCAACCAGGCCATAGCGCGCGGCCGCAGGCGAAAATCGAAAGGTTGCCATTCCGAATGCACACATCCGGCTGCTTGGAGTAGCCGCTCAGCGTTGCTATCAGGTTCGAAGGCGCGGGCTCGTCCGCAGCCGAGAGCCTTAGCAGACTGGAGCGTCCCGTGCCCGCCGAGACAAGCAACAAGACCGCCCTCCTCCTCGGCGCCTCGCGCGGCCTCGGGCTCGGGCTTGCGCGCGAGTATCTGGCGCGCGGCTGGCGCGTCATCGCGACCGCGCGCGACGATGCCAGCAAGCTCGACGCGCTGGCGAAGGATGCGAATGGCCGCCTGCGCATCGAGCAGGTCGACATCGCCGATGCCAAAGGCGTCGCGGCGCTGCGCCAGAAGCTCACGGGCGAGATGCTCGACCTGCTGTTCGTCATCGCGGGCATTTCCGGCTCGGTGCCAAAGCCGCTGCATGAGGTCACGGCCGATGAGGCCGCACAGGTCTATCTGGTCAACACCTATTACCCGATCGTCGTGGCGGAGGCCTTCGCGGATCTGGTCAATCCGACGGGCGTGTTCGCCTTCATGAGCTCGCGCCTCGCCAGCATTGCGGTGAACAGTCACGGCACGTGGGAGACCTATCGCACCAGCAAGGCGGCGCTGAACATGGGCGTGCGCAGCTTCTTCCGGCGCCACCAGGAGCATCCGGTGCTGGCGGTTGCGCCCGGCTGGGTGCGCACCGACATGGGCGGCGCGAGCGCGGACTTCGACGTCGAGACCAGTTGCCGCAACGTCGCCAATGCGATCGAGAAGCACAGCGCGCAGCCCGGCAACCGCTTTGTGAACTATGACGGCAGCGAATTGCCGTGGTGACGCGATCGCGTCGCAAGGCCATTGAAACTGCGCGCGATCAGGAGTGGAATGAACGCCATAACGGGCGGTTGTTTCAATTCGCGAAAACGCGAAGTCCCAAGGGAGGCACTGATGCGCATCTTGATCGCTGCCGCGCTGGCAGGTCTGTCACTCGTCCTGCTCCAGATCAGCCCTCCCGCGAGGGCTCAAAGCGCCGCGGCGCTGAGCGGCCAGATCAGCTCGGCCGAAGAAGGACCGATGGAAGGCGTGCTGGTCAGCGCCAGGCGCGCAGGCTCCACCATCACCGTCACGGTCGTGAGCGATGCGCAGGGCCGCTACAATTTTCCCGCGGCGAAACTCGAGCCGGGCCAATACACGCTGCGCATTCGCGCGGCCGGTTACGATCTCGACCATCCGGCGCTGGTCGAGGTCGGCGTGCCGAATGCCAGCACCGCCGATCTCAAGCTGCGCAAGACCGAAGACCTCGCCTCGCAGCTTTCCAACAGCGAATGGATCGCCAGCGTCCCGGGCTCGGACCAGCAAAAGAGCGTGCTGCTCAACTGCATCGGCTGTCACACGCTCGAGCGCGTCGTGAAGTCCGCCTATACGGCCGACGACTTCATGCAGCTGCTGCCGCGCATGCAAGGCTATGTGAACCAGAGCATTCCGGCCGCCCCGCAATTGCGCCGCGCCGAACGGCTGATGGAGGAACGCGGCGATCAGCGCGTACAGGTGTATCGCGGCCTGGCCGATTATCTCAGCTCGATCAATCTCTCCTCCGGTGCGCCGTGGCGCTATCCGCTCAAGGTGAGCGCGCGCCCCAAGGGCAAGGCGACGCGCGTGATCATCACCGAATACGACCTTCCGCGCGAAACGATCCAGCCGCACGACGTGATCGTGGATGCCGACGGCCTCGCCTGGTATTCGAGCTTCGGCGAGCAGAATCTCGGCAAGCTCGATCCGCGCAGCGGCAAGGTTACCGAATTTCCCATTAAGTTGCACAAGCCCGGCTTTCCGACCGGCACGCTCGGCCTGCGTTCCGACCGGGACGGCAATCTGTGGCTCGGCAACATGTATCAAGCCACAATCGTGAAATTCGATCGCAAGAGCGAGGCGTTCAGTTTCTGGTCGCTGCCGAGCGAGGCGAACATCGACGCGGCTCAGCTCAACATGGTGAGCCCGCAGGCCTCTCACGTCGACGGCAAGCTCTGGACCCAGAACAACGGCTTTGCCGGCGTGCACCGGCTTGATCTGGCCTCCGGCAAGATCGAGACGTTCGAGCCGTTCAAGACCGCGCCGAAAGGCGAGCCGCACAACATCTATGACGTCATTCCGGACTCGCGAAACAACGCCTATTTCACCGACTTCCGTCAGCGTCACATCGGGCGCATCGATGCGGCGACCGGCGAGATCAAGCTCTACGACATTCCGACGCCGGCTTCGGCCCCGCGCCGCGGCATGATGGATGCGCAGGACCGTCTCTGGTTCGGCGAATACCGCGGCAACCGCATCGGCATGTTCGACACCAAGTCCGCGACATTCAAGGAATGGCTCGCGCCGACGCCGTGGTCGGCGCCCTACGACGTCACGGTGGACAAGAACGGCGAGGCCTGGACCGGTTCGATGTCCACCGACCGCGTGCTGCGGCTCAATCCCGGCAATGGCGAATTCATCGAGTATCTGCTGCCGCGCTCGACCAATATTCGCCGCGTTTTCGCCGACAATTCCACGACGCCGGTGTCGTTCTGGGTCGGCAACAATCACGGCTCGTCGATCATCAAGCTGGAACCACTGGACTAGCTCTAGCCCCATGCCGCAGTCCGACCCGATCGAGTTCTGGTTCTCCATCGGCAGCCTCTATACGTTTCTCACCGTGATGCGGATGGACCGCGTCGAGGATACCATCGACGTGCGTTTCGTGTGGCGGCCGTTCCGCATCCGCACCATCATGGAGGAGATGAACAATCTTCCTGGCGCCCAGCCGCGCAAGCTCGCCTACGCGTTCCGCGACGTGCACCGGCGCGCCGCGCTCTATGGTTTCGCCTTCGAGGGACAGCCGCCCTACCCGCTGGCAAACGCCGACCTTGCCAATCGCGTGGCGCTGGTCGGCGCGCAGGAAGGCTGGTGCGCCGACTATGTACGCGCGACCTATCGGCGCTGGTTCGTCGAGGGCGAGGAGGCGGGCGCCGAGCCGAACCTGTCGGG
>JBBWZU010000515.1:0-15121 GCA_039649225.1 Hyphomicrobiales bacterium
TGCGCCGCGGCGTGCATCGCATCCACGTCGAGCCGGCGCGGCACGCGCCAGGCGCGCAGGCGATCGAGCGTCAGGTCCGGTCGCCGGTTCGCGATGCGATAGAGATAGTGGCGCTTGCGTGCCGAAAAGCGCGCATCGAACCCCTCCGCCACCTTCTCGGCCGACAATACCGCAACGGGATGCGGCCGGAGATGCGCGTTGAGCGCATCGCGCACCTTGTCGACGCGCCAGTCCTTTTCGAGATCGACATGCGCGACCTGGCCGAGCGCATGCACGCCCGCATCGGTGCGCCCCGCGCCGGTGACCTTGACCTCATGCCCGCAGAACGCCACCAGCGCGTCCGCCAACACGCGCTGAACCGACGGCGCATGGTCCTGCCACTGCCATCCGGAGAATGGCGTGCCGTCATATTCGATGGTGAGTTTGTAGCGGGGCATTCGCCTGCTTAGCGCAACACGGTGCCCGGCGCGACCGGCATTCCGCGCAGGAAGTCTTCCGCTTTCATCGGCTGCTTGCCGGCCCGCTGAATTTCGAGAGGCCGCACCGCGCCATCCCGGCACGCGATCGTCAGGTTTTCGTCGAGCACGGTGCCGGGCGCGCCTGAACCCTCGCCGCGCATTGCGCGCAGCACCTTGATGCGGGCCGGCTGCGCGCCGGGCAATTCGAACCACGCACCTGGAAACGGCGCAAGCCCGCGGCAATGGTCATGCACGGCTTTCCATGGCTGGCCCCAATCGATCCGCGTCTCGCTCTTGGCGATCTTGGCCGCGTAAGTGACGCCCTCATCGGACTGCGGCGTCAGCTGCAAGGTGCCGCGCTCCAGCGCACCGAGAGCGCGCACCATCAGGTCGGCGCCCAGCGGTGCTAGTGTGTCGTGTAGTTCGCCCGCCGTCATGTCGGCGCCGACGGGCACCCGTTCGGCCATGGCGACTGGCCCGGTATCGAGCCCCTCCGCCATCCGCATCACCATCACGCCGCTTTGCGCATCGCCCGCCATGACGGCGCGGTTGATTGGTGCGGCGCCGCGCCAGCGCGGCAGCAGCGAGGCGTGCAGATTGAAACAGCCGAGCGGCACGGCCTCGAGAATCGGAACCGGCAGGATCAGCCCATAGGCGACGACCACCGCCGCGTCGGCCTTGTGCGCGCGAAACGCCTCGAGCGCTTCGTCGCTGCGCAGCGTTTTCGGCGTCAGAACCGGAATGCCGAAGCGGCGCGCCTCGCGCTCGACCGGCGTGACCTGCAGCTCCATGCCGCGCCCGGCAGGCTTCGGCGCGCGGGTATAGACCGCCGCCACCTCATGATCACGCCCGACAATCTCCAACAGCGTCGGCACCGCGAAATCGGGGGTACCCATGAAGATAAGGCGCATCACCCATCCGCCCGCTTCGCCGCCTTGGTGTATTTCTTGATGACCCGGTCGCGCTTGAGCTTGGAGATGTGATCGATGAACAGAATGCCGTTGATGTGGTCGATCTCGTGCTGCAGGACGGTTGCGAGGAATCCGTTTGCGTCGATCTCGTGCGTCTTGCCGTCGAGATCCATGTAACGGACCTTGACCTGCGTCGGACGCTCGACCTCCTCGTAATATTCCGGGATCGAGAGACAACCTTCCTCGTAAGTGCCCTTCTCATCCGAGCTCCAGAGGATCTCGGGATTGATGAAGACCTGCGGGTTCTTCGGCTCGTCCTTCTTGGCGGTGTCGATCGTAATGACGCGCTTCGGGACAGCGACCTGGATCGCCGCAAGGCCGACGCCGGGCGCCTTGTACATCGTCTCGAACATGTCATCGATGAGCGCGCGCACTTCCCCGTCCACGGTCTTCACCGGTTCGGATACTTGCCGCAGCCGCTTGTCGGGGATGATGATGATTTCGCGCAACGCCATGCGCGGCGATTTACGAGGTGAACGCGACCGGGTCAACCAGGGCAGCAAACGCAAGCGGCCGGCGCCTCGCGACGCCGGCCGTGGCGGTGTTTCGCGATAGTCACCAGCAGCGGCGGCCGCTCCAGTGGCGGCGATGCCAGCAATGACGGTGATGCCAATGACGGTGGTGCCAGCGGTGGTGATGCCAGCGGCGGTGCCGGACTTGTTCGGTATTTGACACCGTGTCTGCTGCGGCGCCGAGCCCGATGCCGATCGGGGTCGCGGATGCGGATTGTGGCACGGCAAAACCGATTGCCGCGCCGGCCAGAGCGATGAGGATGAGCTTGCGCATGGTCTCCTCCTTTGTGACTCCCCCCGCATAGAAGACGCTCTTGCCGCTGAACCCGATCTGAACACCCAAGTTCCGGACAGGGCGGTTGCGGAATCGCTGCCTCCCGTTCTTCTTTCGTTCTTTGTTAATGCGAATCGCGCTAAATGGCCCGATGAACGAAATCTTTCTCATCATCGGCGGCGTCACCGTGACGGTCGGCGAGGCACTCGCCGGTTTCGCCTGCATCGTGCTTGCGCTGCTCACGGCGATCGCCGTCATGCTGACACACGCCTCGCGTGCGCGCGGCGACGAGGCCACGCGCCACGACATCCATGCGGGTGAACTCGAGGAGCGGATGGCGGAAATCGCCCGCATCCAGTCCGACACAGCCGGGCGCCTCCATACGATGGGCGAGGTGCTGTCGGGCCGGCAGGCGGAACTCGCGCGCGCCGTCTCCGAGCGGCTCGATTCGGTCACGCACCGGCTCGGCCAATCGATGCAGGCCACCACGCAGCACACCGTCGACAATCTGCAGAAGCTCAACGAACGGCTCGCCGTCATCGACGGCGCGCAGAAGAACATCACCGACCTCGCCTCGCAGGTAACGTCCTTGCGCGAGGTGCTCGCCAACAAGCAGGCGCGCGGCGCGTTCGGACAGGGGCGCATGGAGGCGATCGTCCAGGACGGGCTGCCGAAAGGTTCCTACGAATTCCAGTTCACGCTCACCAACGGCAAGCGGCCGGACTGCGCCGTGTTCCTGCCCACGGACGGCCGGCCGCTGATCATCGATGCGAAGTTTCCGCTTGAGGCGATCAGCGCGCTGCGCGACGCGCGCACCGACGAGCAGAAGAAACAGGCCTCTCAGCGCCTGCGCCAAGACGTCACCAGGCATTTCACCGACATCGCCGAGCGCTATCTTATTCCGGGCGAGACGCAGGACCTCGCGCTGATGTTCGTGCCCTCAGAGTCGGTCTACGCGGAGCTGCATGACCGCTTTGACGACCTGATCCAGAGGGCCTACCGCATGCAGGTCGTGCTGGTCTCGCCCTCGCTGCTGATGCTCGCCATCCAGGTGATGCAGCAGATCCTCAAGGATTCACGGATGCGCGAGGCCGCACACGAGATCCGCACCGAGGTCGGCCACCTGACCAACGATCTCAGCCGCCTGCGCGAGCGTGTGCTCAATCTGCAAAAGCATTTCGGTCAGGCCAACGAGGACGTCACCCAAATCCTCATTTCGGCCGACAAGATCGCCAAGCGCGGCGGACGCATCGAGTCGATGGAATTCGAGGATGACGACACACCTGCGGCCGGGCGTATCATTCCGGCATCAGTCACCCGAAAAGCGACTGCCGCCGAATAAGGCGTGCCTGTTAATGTTGCATTAACCATAATCTCATTATCTAATTTTGAAGGGTCTTCGCCGGGGCGAAGGGGCTGAATCTTGGATTTGCAGTTCGGGACATTGCTGCTCCCCGCCGCGCTTGTGTTTGGGGCACCAGACAGCTTGGGGGCTTATGAGAAGGGCTTGTTCTGCGAGAGCGTGGAGCTCGTGGAGCGGGTCGCCGGCCTTGCCGAGCGCGGCGCCAATCCGCTTCACGTTGTCGCCGACATCAACGCGCGCCTGACCCGCACGGCCTGCATCTATACCACGAAACTCGATGTGCGTGCCCGCACGGTGCGCTTTGAGAAATCCGTCGCGGCCAATCGCACGACCTATGGAATCTACCAGGTCCAGGTCACGGCGCACGGCATCGAGAAGACTGAAATCGGCGACATCGAGTGGACCTTCCCGCATCCGCTGACGATGTACACGCTGCGCGAGCCGCCGCCAGCGCGGACCGTCAGCCATTAGCCCGGCCGCCGCTGCCATTTACGCTCCGCTCATTCCCGCGTAAGCGGGCAACCGGGATCGTAATGAGCGAATCGCAAATCATATGACCGCTGGACAAGAGAACGCGCCCGCGCGCCGATGGGCCGACGCCCTCGCGGTGTACCTGCGTCCGCGCGTCCTCATCGTGATGTTCCTTGGCTTCTCGTCCGGACTGCCGCTCGCGCTGTCGGGATCGACCTTGCAGGTCTGGGCGACGGAGGGCGGCGTCGATCTGCGCACCATCGGGCTGTTCGCCATCATCGGGACGCCCTACACGATCAAGTTTCTCTGGGCGCCGCTGGTCGATGCGCTCGACTTGCCGCTGCTGTCGCGTCCGCTCGGCCGGCGACGCGGCTGGCTGGTATTCTCGCAGCTCCTGTTGATGCTCGCGATCGTCGTCCTCGCGGCCTGCGATCCGAAGTCGGGGCCGGCGCTCTCCATCGTGGCGGCGATCCTGGTCGCGACCGCCTCCGCCACGCAGGACATCGTGATCGACGCGTTCCGCGTCGAGAGCCTGCCGGAGAACGAACAAGCCGCCGGCATGGCGGCCTATGTGGCGGCCTATCGCGTCGCGCTGCTGATTTCGACTGCGGGCGCGCTCTACATCGTCACGGGGTTTGAAACCGGCCTCGGCTTCGCGCGCGATACGGCCTGGACGCTCGGCTATGTGGCAATGGCGCTGCTCGTCGCCATCGGGCTGATCGCCGCGATCCTGGCGACCGAGCCGGCAAAGTCGGCTGAGGTCGAGGCCGAACACGCGCGCCATCCGAGCGAGAGCAAGCTCACCCGCGTCGTCGCCACCGCACGCACGGCGCTTGCGGACTTTCTATTGCAGGACATGGCCGTCGTCATTCTCGCCTTCGTGGTGCTGTTCAAGTTCACCGACGCACTGGCCGGCGCCATGACGGCGCCGTTCGTGATCCAGCTCGGCTTCTCGCGCGTCGACTATGCCAACGTCATCAAGGGGCTCGGCTTTGCGGCGACGCTCCTCGGCGGATTCGCGGGCGGCTATGTGGCGCGCGCCTTTCCGCTTGCCACTAGCCTGTGGATCGGCGGCATCCTGCAGGCAGCCGCGAACTTCGCGTTCTCCTGGCAGGCGCATGTCGGCAAGGACATCGCCTGGCTCTCGTTCGCCATCACGATGGAGAACTTCACCAGCGCGATCGGCACCGTGATCTTCGTCGGCTACCTGTCCGCGCTGTGCAGGAATCCATTGCATACTGCAACGCAATTTGCGCTGCTGACCGCGCTTTCCGCGGTCGGACGCACCTATCTGTCGGCGGGCGCAGGCTTTGTTGCGGCCGCAACCGGGTGGGGCTGGTTCTTTGCGATTTGCGCATTCGCCGGAATACCGGGATTGCTGTTGCTGGCTTGGCTGCAGGCGCGTGGGCATTTTGCGCAGCTGGAAAGGCCTGCGGCGGTCCCGGCCGAAAGCTAAAACAGCGTCCGCTGCCTGATCGCCTGCGAGAGCGTCCCATCGTCGAGATAGTCGAGCTCGCCGCCGACCGGCACGCCATGCGCAAGCCGCGTCACCTTTACATTCGCATCGCGCAGCAGATCGGTGATGTAATGCGCGGTGGTCTGCCCATCGACCGTGGCATTGAGGGCGAGGATGATTTCCTTCACGCCGGAATCGTGCGCGCGCGAGACCAGCGCATCGATCGCCAGGTCCTGTGGGCCGATGCCGTCGAGCGGCGAGAGCGTTCCACCGAGCACATGATAGCGCGCCGAAATCGCGTTGGCGCGCTCCAGCGCCCAGAGATCCGCGACATCGGCGACGACCACGATCACGGACGGATCGCGGCGCGGATCGACGCACACCGTGCAGGGGCTCTGCGTGTCGATATTGCCGCATGTGCCGCACACCACGATCTTGTCGATCGCGGTCTGTAGCGCGCTGGTCAGCGGCGCCATCAGGGCTTCGCGCTTCTTGATGAGATGCAGCGCCGCGCGTCGCGCCGAGCGCGGCCCCAGCCCCGGGAGACGGGCGAGCAGCTGAATCAGGCGTTCGATTTCGGGTCCGGCGACGGCGGGCATGTGAAACTTAAAACAACTTCATGCCCGGCGGCAGCGGCAGACCACCAGTGAGGCCTTTCATCTTTTCGGCGAGCAACGCCTCGGACTTGCGGCGCGCGTCGGCGTGCGCGGCAACGATGAGATCTTCCACGATCTCCTTCTCGTCCGGCTTGATCAGCGAAGCGTCGATGCGCACGCCCCTCATGTCGCCCTTGGCGCTGAGTGTCACCGTCACCATGCCGCCGCCCGATGTGCCTTCGACCGTGATCTGATCGAGTTCAGCCTGCATCTCTTCCATCTTGGACTTGAGCTGCGTCGCCTGCTTCATCAGCCCGAGAAAATCAGCCATTCGGTTCACCGTTCGCTAGAAATCATCATCGTCATCGGAGGCGCCGTAGTCGTCCGGATTGGGCAGCGGCATGTCATCCATCGAGGGCATCTCGGGCGCACCAGGCGAGGGATCGTCGCGGCGCCGCACGCCGACGATCTCGGCACCGGGAAAGCGCGCCAGCACCTTCTGCACCAGCGGATCGGCGCGCACGCCCTGCTCAAGCGCGCCCTGCTTGACTTCATTCTGCGCCTGGACGGTCGGCGCGCCCTCTTCGGTCGAAACCACGACCATCCAGCGGCGGCCGGTCCACTCGGTGATCTTGCGCTGGAGCTCATGCACCAGCGTCCTTGACGCTGCGGCCTCAAGTGCGATTTCGAGCTGGCCGTCCTCAAATCGAACCAACCGCACGTCGCGCTCAAGCGCCCTTCCGGTCAGGATGTCACGCTTCTGATGTGCCAGCGCGACCAGCTCAGGGAAACTGTTGAGCACGAGCGCGCCCACGGCCGGTTGGACGCTTACAGCCGGCTGGGCGCGCGCCGGCGCGGGCTGCTGCTGCGCGCGTACCGCCGAATAGTCCGGAACCTGGGCGGTGACGAGTTGCGCGGGGCCGAGCGAAGCACGCGGCGCGCCGCGCGGCGAATCCAGTCGCGGCGCCAATGCCGGCCGCGCCGAGCCGCCGCCATTGGCGTTCGACGCCGGCGACGCGCCCGAACCGCCGTTCTGTTGCAATTCCCGGATGGCCTCATCCGGCGTCGGCAGGTCCGCCGCGTAGGCGATGCGCACCAGTACCATCTCGGCCGCCGCCAACGGCTTGCCGGCGCTCTGCACCTCTTGCAGCCCCTTGAACAGCATTTGCCAAGTGCGCGAGAGCACCCGCATCGAGAGCGCGGTCGCGAAGGCGCGGCCGCGCGTGCGCTCGGTCTCGGCCAAAGACGGGTCGTCGGCGACCGCCGGCACGACCTTCACGCGCGTGACGAAATGCGTGAACTCGGCCAGGTCGCTCAGCACGACCGCCGGGTCGGCGCCGGAATCATATTGATCGCGCAACTCGCCGAGCGCCTTCGCCATATCGCCGCGCATCAGCCCCTCGAACAAGTCGATGACGCGCGTGCGGTCCGCAAGGCCGAGCATCTGGCGGATGTCCTCGGCGCGCACACTGCCGGCCGCATGTGCGATCGCCTGATCCATCAGCGAAAGCGAGTCGCGCACCGAGCCTTCGGACGCGCGCGCGATCAGCGCGAGCGCTTCCGGCTCCGCGGTGATGTCTTCCTTCCGGCAAATCCCCTCGAGGTGCTTCACCAGCAATCCGGCATCGACGCGGCGCAGATCGAAACGCTGGCAGCGCGACAGGATCGTAATTGGAACCTTGCGGATTTCGGTCGTGGCGAAGACGAACTTCACATGCGGCGGCGGCTCTTCCAGCGTTTTCAGCAGCGCGTTGAACGCCTGGGTTGAGAGCATGTGCACTTCATCGAGGATGTAGACCTTGTAGCGCGCCGAGATCGGCGCGTAGCGCACCGCGTCGTTGATCTGGCGCACGTCGTCGACGCCGTTGTGCGAGGCCGCGTCCATCTCGATCACGTCGACATGGCGGCTTTCCATGATGGCCTGGTCGTGCAGCCCGAGCACCGGCATGTGGATGGTCGGCCCGGTGATCGAGCCATCCGGCAGCGCGTAGTTGAGCGCACGCGCCAGGATGCGGGCGGTCGTCGTCTTGCCGACCCCGCGCACGCCGGTCAGGATCCAGGCCTGCGGGATGCGCCCGGTCTCGAAGGCATTCGAGACGGTGCGCACCATGGCGTCCTGACCGATCAGGTCGGCAAAGGTCGAGGGGCGATATTTGCGCGCAAGCACGCGGTAGGACGCACCCTGCCCGGCCGGCGCCGGGGTGGCGCCGAGATCGAGGCCCGGTTCGGGTGCGGAAGGCGTGGCGTCGTTCATCGTGCCCTGCGCTCCGCGCGGTCCCCGTGCTGCAAATGAAAGAGTGGGAGGCTGACGAGCGACCCGAGTCGAAGCTCGTTAGGGCTGCTTCCTTCCGGACCTGACCCGGTTGGCGAGTGGCTCGTCCACTGCCAACCTCCCGGCCCCTATATCGGGCGAACAAAGCACGAATGCAAGCGCCGCATTGGCCTCCCGTGCTAGGTATCCCCGGCCCTCTGGTTCCGCATCGGAAATCCGCAATATGCCCGCAGCCTGGACGCTCCACCCGCAACTTGAACGCGATACCGCGAGCTTCGGCGATCTGCCGCTCTCGCGCGTGCTGGTCATCAATGATGCGAATTTTCCCTGGTTGCTGCTGGTGCCGCGGCGGCCGGATATGATCGATCTCATCGACCTTGACGAGGTCGAGCAGGCGCAATTGATGACCGAGATTGCGCGCGCGGCGCGCGCACTCAAAGAGGTCACCGTATGCGACAAGCTCAACGTCGCGGCGCTCGGCAATGCGGTGCCGCAATTGCATGTGCATATCATCGCGCGGTTTCGCACCGACGTCGCCTGGCCGAAGCCGGTGTGGGGCGCGGCGCCGCCCCGCGCATATGGCCGCGAGGAGCTGCACAATTTCATCACGCCGCTGCGGCGGAAAATCTGGATTGAAAGCTGAAGTTCCCTTGCTCGTGCGGCCGTCGCCGTGCGACTTTCGCGGCCCCGCCGGAGTAGATTGATGCCAGCGATTCACGATCTCGGGCCGAAGCCATTGCTCGGCTATACCGCAAGCATTCTGTCGCGCGCCGCGGAACGTCGTAATGACGAGAATTTCCTGAAAGCCTCCATGGCGGACAAGCGCTGCGGCGTCTTCGCGGTCGGCGGCGAACTGGTGGTGATGCGCAAGACCACGAACGGCGCCGATCCGCTGTTCGCGCCCGATGAGGCCCGCGCGCTCGCGGTGGCCAACGAGACAGTGTTTCTCGGCCTCGTCGGGGGCGCCGCCCGCTTCGGTATCGCGCTCGATCCGGACGCGACCAAGGCGTTGAAAGAACGTTCCGATCTCCTCGTGACTGACCTGCGCACCATCGCGGTGCAGGGCCTCACCGGGCCGGATCATCTCGCGCCATTGGCGGAGGCGAAAGCACTGCTCGCCTGGCATGCACGCCATCGCTTCTGTTCCAATTGCGGCACCAAGACCAACATGGTGCAGGCCGGCTGGAAGCGCGAATGCCCCTCGTGCAAGGTCGAGCATTTCCCGCGCACCGACCCGGTCGTGATCATGCTCGCCGTCGACGGCGACAAGTGCCTGCTCGGGCGTGCGGGCCGCTTCGTCGCCAACATGTGGTCGTGTCTTGCCGGCTTCGTCGAGCCGGGCGAAAGCATGGAGGATGCGGCGCGGCGCGAAACGCTGGAGGAAGCCGGGATTGTCTGCGGCGAGGTCAGGTATTTCGCCTCGCAGCCTTGGCCGTTCCCGATGTCGCTGATGATCGGATGCCACGCGCGCGCGACGAGTTCGAACATCACGGTCGACCGCGAGGAACTGGAGGACGCGCGCTGGTTCACCCGCGACGAGGTCGCGCTGATGTTCGTCGGGAAGCATCCGGAGGCTATCAGCATTCCGCCGCCGATCGCGATCGCGCATCACATCATCCGCGCTTGGGTCGAACAGGGCGACGGAGTTTTCAACTGAGGGCGCGCCGATGAAGCATGTCCAGTGTGCCGGTATCGCGGTTGTCGATCAGATCTTTCGCGTCGAATCATTCCCGCGCCCCGATGTGAAAACACAAGCGAGTTCGTTCGGCATCGTGAACGGCGGCAATGCGGCGAATGCCGCGGTGGCGATCGCGCATCTCGGGGCGCGCGCGAGTTTCGCAGGTCCGCTCGGCGGACCTGCCGGCGTCGATACGGTCGGTGACACTTATCTCGGGCTCGCGGCGCGCGAGAACATCGATTGCACCCATTGCCTGCGCGTCGACGGCGTGCCCTCGCCGATCTCGGCGATCTGCATTGACGGGCGCGGCGAGCGCGCGATCGTCAATTATCGCGACGACGGGCTGATGGCCGCGCGGCCCGCTGATCCAACGGCGATGCTCGCGGGTGTCGACGCCGTGATCGCCGACAATCGCTTTCCGACCTTCGTGCGCGATGTCTGTACAGCAGCCATCAAACGCGACATTCCGGTCGTGCTCGATGCCGACGAGCCGCGCCATGACGCCAACGATCTGCTCACGCTGGTATCGCACGTGGTATTTTCGGCCGAAGGCCTGCGCGCAACCGCCGGCACCGATCATCTCGGACGTGCGTTGGTCGACGTGTCCAAACAAACCAACGCGTTCGTCGCCGTCACCGACGGCGCGAACGACGTGCTCTGGCTCGGCGACGGTGAGTTGCGCCAGATTCCCGCGTTCAAGGTCGACGTGGTCGACACGCTCGGCGCCGGTGACACATTCCACGGCATTTTCACGTTAATGCTGGCCGAGGGCAAAACCGAACGCGCCGCGATGCTGTTCGCCGCCGCTGCCTCGGCGCTCAAATGCACACGCTATGGCGGCATTCTCGGCGCGCCGTCGCGCGCCGAGGTCGAAGCCTTCCTGGCCGAGCGCGACTGAGCAAATTCTTCAGTGTCGATTAAGCCTGCGACGCTTCTCCGGCTTGACGAGTCGGCGCGCTCACCGCTTGTATGCATCGGAAAATCAGAACATTGTTCTGAACAACAGAACGGGAGAATTCAAGGATGCGCAGGCGGGCGGTCATTGCAGGTCTCTTGGCGCTGTCGTGCTTGGGCGGTACCGCGCATGCGCAGGACAATTGGCCCAACGGCCAAGTCGTGAAGATCGTGGTGCCGTTCGCGCCCGGCGGCACCGTCGACATCGTGACCCGCTTCCTGGTGCAGCCCCTGAGCGAGGCGCTGAAGACCACCGTCATCGTCGAGAACAGGCCGGGCGCCGGCACCAATCTCGGCACCGAGATGGTGGTGCGCGCGGCGCCGGACGGTCTCACGCTGTTGATGGGCGGCATTCCGAACGCCATCAATGAGACGCTTTATCCGAAACTGAATTTCAAGGTGCAGCGCGATCTGGTCGGCGTGACGCTGGTTGCGAGCCTGCCGAACGTGCTGGTGGTCAATCCGAACGTCCCGGCGAAGACGCTCGCCGAGTTCGTCGCGCTCAACAAGGCCAAGCCCGGCGAGATCACGTTTGCCTCGGGCGGCATCGGCACCTCGCCGCATCTGTGCGCCGTGATGTTCGGCCTCGAAATCGGTGCGCCGAACACCCATGTGCCCTACCGCGGCTCCGCGCCCGCAAGCCAGGATTTGATCGCCGGTCAGGTGCAGGCACAGTTTGACTCGGTCGGCTCGGCGATTGGGCAGATCCAGGCCGGCAAACTGCGCGCACTTGCGGTGACAAGCGCGCAGCGTACGCCGCAACTTCCCGACGTCCCGACGATGGCCGAAGGCGGCGTACAGAATTTCGTAGTTGATTCGTGGAGCGCCGTGATGGCGCCCAGTGGAACGCCGCCCGCGATCGTCGATCGGATCGCCGCCGAGATCGACACGATTCTCGCCAACCCGGAGATCAAGAAGGTGATGGCCGAGCGCGGCTACGGCACCATGGGCGGTGGGCCCGAGGCGTACAAGAAGTACATGGACACCGAGATCGACATGTGGGCCAAGGTGATCAAGTCGGCCGGCGTCACGGTGAACTAATCCGCGGATGCATTGGTGCGGATCGCGCAGTCCCGCGCGATCCGATTTTTTTGGAGACCCGAAATGGCGGCGGAGATCGAGCGCGGCCTCGTGAAATCGAGCTATGGCTACCTGCACTACCGTACGGCAGGTCAAGGCCAACCGATCGTGCTGCTGCACATCAACCAGCAATCCTCCGCGCTCTATCTCGAGATGATCGAGGCGCTCGCGCCGCATATGCGCCCGATCGCGATTGACTATCCGAGTCACGGGATGTCGGACCATATCGCGCAACAGCCGGCAATCGCCGACTATGCGCGCGCCACAATTGAAATCCTCGACGCGCTCGGCATCAGGCAGACGATGGTTCTCGGCGAGGCGACCGGCGCCGGAGTGGCGGTCGAACTCGCGGGCTCCTATCCTGATCGTGTGGCCAGGGCCGTACTGGTGAACTGCCCATTTATCGAGGAAACGCCCGAACAAGTATTGGCGCCGTTCAAGTCGGACTTCCGGCCGAGCGATCCGACCGGATTTCCAGCGCTGCGCTCAATCGAGTTCATGCTCGAGAAAGACCCCGAGCATGCCCCGCTCGCGCCGACCCAGTCCTGGATGGACCGAATGAACCGTGCGCAGATGGAAGTCGGACGCGACCGCTGGCAGGCGCTCACCGCACTCGCCCGTTTCAACATGGATGCGGCACTGCGGCGCGTCGCCTGCCCGACGCTTCTGTTGATCGGCGAACACTTCTATTTCCGCCACAAGATTCCGGAGATCGAGAAGCGCGTGCGCGACCTGCGCGTCGAAATCCTGCCCAATGCGCGCTTCAACGCCGGCTGGGAACGCGCAACCGAAATCGCCGCGAAGGCAGTCGCGTTCGCTGCTCAGAAATCGTAACGCTCCGCGGCGGCAGCGCGCTGCCATCTGTTTTCGCGAATTTATTTTTTCTGCATCGAAGGGCACGGCGCACCGCATGGCGCGCAGGCGCCGGCGAAATCCTCCGGCGAGACAGCCCGCGCGCTCGACGGGCTGGTGAGATGGTCGGCGATCACGGCGCCAAGCCCCGCGACCAGCACCAATGCATAGACAAAGCGCATAAGCGGCCTCAATCGCCGGAGAGGCCGAACAGTGGACGAAGGCGGATACCGATCATGCAGCCGCCGAGCGCCGCGCCGAACCACACCCAGCCGTGCAGCGAGCCCGAGGCAACACCGCCGAGGAACGCGCCGATATTGCAGCCAAAACCGATGCGCGCGCCCCACCCCATCAGCAATCCGCCGACAGCGGCGGCGAGCAGCGAGCCCATCGGCGGCCATGCGGTGCGGGCGAACGGCTTGGTGGCAGCCGCCGCCGCCATCGCGCCGAGGATCATGCCGAAATCGGTCAGGCTTGACGTGTCGGAGAGAATGGACTCGGCGAGCGCGCGTTTCGGTCCGGGCCATTGCCAGAATTCGGCGCTGGAGAAATCGAAGCCCGCGAGCGCTGCGACCTTCGCGCCCCACACCGTAAAGCCGAACGTGACGCTCCAGGGATGATGGCCGGCGAGGAACACGCCGATGCAGAGCAATCCAATGACGATCGCGCCGGCGATGAGCAGCGGACGCGGCGCGAAACCCGCGCCGCGCGCACGCGCAATGCCTGCGATGATGACTGCAGCAACTGCGATGCTGGTCAGCGTCGCCGCAAGGCCGCCCCACGGGCCGAAATAGTTCGATGCGAGGATCGGGTCGATGCCGCCGAGCGCCAGGAATGCCGGCAAATGCAGGCTGCCGATGACGCTGCCGACGATGAACAGCGCAAGCGTAATCAGCATGCGGCCTGAGCCGCCGCCGGCCGTATAGAGCGTGCCGGAGCCGCAGCCGTTTCCAAGCTGCATGCCGATGCCGAACACGAAAGCGCCGATGATGAGCGATGGCCCGATCGGTGCGATCGCGCCGCCGAAGCCTGGCACTTGCGCCGCAACCGGCACAATCACGCAGGCCGCAACCGCGATCAGCAGCAGGGCGGCGAGCAGTCCGCCAGCCTCGCCCTTCACCAGGAAGCGGCGCCACGCGGCCGTAAACGAGAATTCCGTCTTGAGGAATGCCGCGCCGAGCGCGAAGCCGCCGACGATCAACGCGGCCGAGGCCGGCTGCCCGTCGAGCACGACGAGCGCAACCGGCACGGCCGTTGCGAGCACGGCCGCGATCAGGAACGGCCAGTCGAGCCGCGACACGGCCGCGGCCGGAGGCGAGAGCGTTGTGGTACTCATGAATATCTCAAGCGATGCGGCGCCGGAGGGCGCCGATTTACGTGCCGAGGCCAAGCGCCTTCTTCAGGTCATCCCACTTGGTCCGGTTGGACGCAAGTGGACGGCTCGCATCCGAGGTCCAATCGACCATCGAGCCGTAATAGAGCTTTACGTCGGGGCGGCCGAGCAGTTCCGACAGCACGAACCAGTCGGTCGCGGCCCAATGGCCGGTGTTGCAGTAGGCGACCGCCGGACCGCCCGGCAGGGCTGAGGCAATCGCCGCAAGTTGTGCCTGCGGCTTCAGGCGATTGGTCCCTTCATCGTAGAAGGTCGCGCTGTCGACATTCACGGCACCCGGAATGCGGCCATAAGCCTTCGAGGCGGGTGACTTCTGCTTGCCGGCAAAGAATGTCGCGGGCCGCGAGTCGATCAAGGTTGCGCCGCCGGACTGCTCGATCTTCTGCACGTCGACCGCTTCCGCCATCAGCGCCTTGTTCAGCGTCGCGGTGAAAATCTTCGGCGACGGCTTACTCGGTCCGGTTTCGACCGCGTTCTGCTCCGCGATCCAGCCGGCGTAACCGCCATCGAGGATCGAGACTTTGGAAAGGCCGGCGACCTTCAGCGTCCAATAAATGCGTGCGCCGGCACCGAAATCGGAATAGTTCTGCCCGGCCGGGACGACGACGACGTGCGTGTCCTCGTCGATGCCAAGTTCACCGATCAGCTTTTCGAGCTCGGGCACGGTCGGGAGCAGGAACGGCACGCCGCCGCGCTCGACACGCCAACCGGCCTTGTCGTAGTCGCCGTGGATTGCACCCGGGATGTGCCCCTTTTGATAGACGCCGGCGCCGTCCGCGGCGGGGCGGATG
>JBBWZU010000550.1:0-9959 GCA_039649225.1 Hyphomicrobiales bacterium
CACGTCGAAGCCGAGAAGATGTTTCTCGACAAGCTCGAAGGCGTCAGCGACCCGGAGCAGAAGCGCAAGATCATCGGCGGGCTGTTCATCGATGTGTTCGACGCCGAGGCCAAGAAGATCGGCGGCGCGGAGTTCTTGGCGCAAGGCACGCTCTATCCGGACGTGATCGAGAGCGTGTCGTTCACCGGCGGGCCTTCGGTGACGATCAAGTCGCACCACAATGTCGGCGGCCTGCCCGAGCGCATGAAGATGAAGCTGGTCGAACCGTTGCGCGAACTGTTCAAGGACGAGGTGCGCGTGCTCGGCCGCGAGCTCGGCCTGCCGGAAGCGTTCGTTGGCCGCCATCCGTTTCCCGGTCCGGGCCTTGCGATCCGCGTGCCGGGCGAGATCACGCGCGAGAAGCTCGACATCCTGCGGCTCGCCGATGATGTCTTCATCGAGGAAATCCGGAGAGCCGGACTTTATGACGATATCTGGCAGGCCTTCGCGGTGATCCTGCCCGTCAAGACCGTCGGCGTGATGGGCGACGGGCGCACCTATGACTTCGTGGTCGGCCTGCGCGCCGTGAACTCGACCGACGGCATGACGGCGGACTTCTATCCCTTCGACATGAAGTTCATCGGCCACGTTGCGACCCGCATCATCAACGAGGTCAAGGGCGTCAATCGCGTGGTGTATGATATCACGAGCAAGCCGCCGGGCACGATCGAGTGGGAGTGACGGGGCGTGCCGTGGAGTAAAGTAGGATAGGATATCGCGCTGTAGGCAATACCAGCACAGCAAAAATAGCCGATAGTTCTCAATTTGCGATGACTGGGATCAACCGGCATTAGCGTCGGCTCCGATGATACAAACCCTCGGACTGCAGAGGTCACGTTCCGAGGGTTTGTATCAAATCCGGCTGTGCCTGGTGTGGGGCGGTCGCGACCAGCATTCCTCGTCGAGCGCCTTCGACTATGGCTAGTTCCGCGATGCCTTCTTTGGTTCACGGCCAAGTCCGGGACGCTTCGTGAGAGAGATCGCCGATGTCGTGTCGCCCTAACGCAGCAATAACCGAGCGCAGCCCAGCCGCCTCCGGCCAGAGTTTTTTGGAGCTGCCCTTGTCGCCGTGGGCGGGACTCCCGCCACGATCAATCCGAAGGCATATGCAGTGACAGCAACATCTCAAGATAGTCGTTATTCACGCGGTCTTGAAATCTTACGGCAGATTGGCGGAGAGAATTTCGACGGGCCGATTAATAGTCTTGCCGAGACATCCGTCGACCTTTCTCGTTTCACCGTAGAATACCCATACGGAGACGTTCTATCGCGGCCAGGTCTCGACCTCCCATTGCGTCAGCTGTGCACTATTTCAATGCTGCTTGCCGACGGAAGCGCCCAGCCGCAGTTGAAGTTTCATATGGCGGGCTTCCTCAACGCCGGCGGCGAGCCGAAGGCGCTCATCGAACTCATGTTTATATCTGTAGCGCTCCTCGGCTTCCCGCCAACGGTAAATGCGATCGGCCTTATTCGTGCGGTGTTCGCTGAGCGCAAGCTCGCTTTCGAACCCATCGAGCCCTCCGCAGGCGATGGATCGACACGCCGACAGGCCGGGTTGGAGACGCTCGACCGGCTCTCTGGGGGCGATGTGCAGGCATATTTCGATGGCTTTGCTGCCGGTTCGCCTGACCTCGCGCAACTCTCCATCGAGTTCGCCTTTGGTGAAATGCTGGCGCGCGACGGCCTCGACCAAAAAGCCAAACTGTTCGCAATCATCTCGATGCTTGCTGCCAGCGGCAATCGTGCGGCGGCGCTCCGTCTTCATCTCGCCGGCGCGCTTGCCCATGGCGTGACGCGAGAGGAAATCATCGAGGTGCTGATACAGCTCAGCGTCTATCGGGGTTTTCCGGCAGCGCTCAACGCCTTCGCCGTCGCCAAGGATATTTTCGCTGCCGGGTCGCCAACGATTGGGGTTAACGTGCCCCCACCCGCCGTGGTCGAGAGCCGCGCAGACCGGTTGGAACGCGGGCGTGCTACGCTTGCAAAAACGTCCGGTTCATCGGGCGATGTCGTGGTCCGCAGTTTCGATGATGTCGCACCTGATCTCGGTCGAATGATCGTCGAGCATTCTTATGGTGAGGTGTTCTCGCGGAGCGGGATCGACATGAAGTCTCGGGAACTCAGCGCCTGCGCTGCTCTGGCAGCCGTTGGGTCTGCCACGACAGAGATTCCGCTTCGCGTGCACATCAACGCCGCGTTGAACGTTGGCGCGACGCGGGAAGAAATCCTGGAAACGCTCGTAAACCTCACTCCTTACAGCGGCTATCCCGCGACACAGCAGGCGGTTCGTATCGCAGCCGAGGAATTCTCTAAGCGCGGTTAGCCCCAAAAGGGCAGATCACCTATCGTGAGGCCGCTCACAGCGCCAATCTCATGTGGCGTGGCGTCCGTGCTTCGCCCGCGTTAGCTCGGCGCAACTATCTGCGCGAACCGCCGCAGGCTGTCAGCATATAGCTGAGGTTCTTCCAAGAATGGGAAATGCCCGCCTCTATCGAACAGATCCCATTGTACGACTCTTGACCGACTGCGCTCGACGAAGGACCTGGGTGGCGGTTTATTCAGCGGATCCGGAAATCCTGCGAAACCGAAGGGGACCTCGATCTTTCGTCCCTGCGGAATCGAGAACGGCTCGAGTGCAAATCCGGTATAAGGCCAGACCGAGCTAAGAAAGCGATCCGTCACAATATACAGCATGACTTCGGTGATGAGGCGGTCACGGCCATGGATCTCGTCCATGCTCCTGCGCCGCGTATCGGTCCACTTCTGCCATTTATCGAGAAGATACGCAGCCAATCCCACGGGACTGTCAGCCATTGCGTATGCGATTGTCTCCGGCCGGGAATAATGCAGCTCAAAATATGCCTGCTCCCGCTTCTTGGTGGCCTGCTCGTCCTTTACAAACGCGACCTCGTCGGGGGTTGGATCAGGCACACCTGTTTCGCCGCTTGCATACTCAGCCCCTTCGTGCCGAAACGCGACTGCGTTTGCGTGTTCTCCTAGCAAAGCCTGCGGGCGATCCATTGCGAGCCAATCGGCAATAACAGCGCCATGATCTCCCCCATCAACGAAGTAGCGCTCGTAACCCAGAACATCGGACATCAGCGCATGGAGGAAGCCTGAAACAAAACGGAGTCCGCGCGGCGTGTCCGCCGCCTGCTCAGAGAAAATCGAGCCGGGTAGAGATGGCGCCACCACATGGAAGTCATCAGACAGCAGCGGCAGGACCTTTGAGAAGCTATAGAAAGAATAGGGCCACCCGTGCAGCATGAGCAGTGGGCGCGCATGCGGGTTGCGGCTGCGCTGGTGTACAAAATGGACCTGTATTCCCAACACGGGCGCCGTGAATTGCGGCAGTCGATTGATATTTCGTTCCTGCGAGGGCCAGTCGTAATCGGTGTGCCAATAAGTGACCAGCTGTCGGAACCAGTCGGCATCGACGCCATAAGTCCAGCCGCCACCTCGGGCGGTTTGTGGCCAGCGCGCTGTTCGAACCCGTCTAATGACGTCGTCGAGCCTTTGGGGATCTATTGAGACATGGAAGGGTTCGGGGACAGTTGCTGCGCCAACAGATGCGCCGCTGCCTGCCGCTGCAGTCATTGCCAGGCCTCCTATGATTGTTTGCCGTCGGTTGAGCTCATGGCTCGACATCATTTTCTGCTCCGTGCAATGAAGCGGGCGCGGAGTTCGGCGCTCGTTCAGATTTTGATCCTTGGCGCTGTTGCGACATGATCCGTGTGCGTGAATGGCCTCAAACAGCCGCTCCCAACGGAATCATTGGTGCACTTCGTCTCGGATCGGCAACAGCGGGCGAGGGTCGTGGTCCAGACGGCGCGGACGCAAGTTGAGATCGGCGATTAGGACTGGACGGCAAAGTCGCTGTCGTTTCACAGAAACGCCCACACAACGCGCCACATCCGCGTTCGTTCCTTGCGCGACCGATCGGGGTTGGCGATTAAGGCCACCAGTGTCGCCGTTTAAATTTTGCAACCCAGTTGTAATATGCAATCACTGTGGCGATGGAGGATGGCTAATTTCGTATTGGCGCTGTGCGCGAGCCTTGACGGTTACGTTGCGGGACCGAATGGCGGTTCATGGCCCGGCTCGATGATTGCTCACTATCGGCACAAGTAAAGGGCGGAACATGGCAAAGCTCGTCTTCGGAATGATGCAGTCCCTCGACGGCTATGTCGCCGGCGTAGCGGGCGGCCCGCAATTGCCGGCGCCCGGAATCGCGCTCCACCGCCACTTCAACGATCAGGTCCGCGGCGTGGCCGGCTCTCTATACGGTCGTCGTATGTACGAAGTCATGCGCTACTGGGACGAGGATCGGCCGGAGTGGGACGCGATCGGGCGCGACTTCGCGGCGGTGTGGCGGGCGCAGCCGAAATGGGTTGCATCACGCTCATTGAAGGCGGTCGGTGCGAACGCTACGCTTGTTGGCGATAACCTCGAAGCTTTCGCGCGGCAGCTCAAGGCGGAAGTCGATGGCGAGATCGACGTCGCCGGACCTGATCTGGCAGGGTGTCTAACCGACTTCGGCCTTATCGATGAGTATCGTCTCTACTTCCGCCCGTTCGTGCTTGGGCGCGGCAAGCCGTACTTCGCCGGCGCGCGACCACCGCTTCGGCTTGTCGCCTGTGATGTCATTGGCGAGGACGCGGCCAGGCTGACGTACGTCCCTGCCTGATCGCTCGTCCGGTGCCGCCCGCAAATCATTGTATTTTATGCTAAATTTGGCGCTTGGGACGCTAGTTCGGTGCGCACGGTCGAGCCGCGCTTCGAACGTCGAGAAAAAATTTCCATAACCGTGTCGGCTTCCGACAAGCTCGTTCGTCGTCCCGATGAGAGGCCAAAAGGGCCGGCTCAACCAAGGAGACAGACGATGCGGGTTATGGTGTTCGGAAAAGCCGCTGACGGCAGCGAAAAAAGCGCGCTCCCCACGAAAGAGGCGTTCGCGGCGATGGACGAGTTCACCGAGGAGCTGGTCAAGGCCGGAATCATGGTGGCCGGCGCCGGCCTCCAAAACAACGACCAGGCCAAGCGCATCGCCTCCGATGGTTCGAGCAGCAAGGTCATCGACGGGCCGTTCGCCGAGACCGGCGAGCTGGTCGCCGGCTTCATGATCTGGCAGGTCAAGGACATGGAGGAGGCCGTGGCCTGGGCGAAGCGCAGTCCCATGTTAGGCCCGAGCGGGGTCGAGATCCGCCCGTTCTACGAGGCGGCGGATCTGGCCGAGTATCTGACGCCCGAGGAACTCTCGACGCCCCGTGACGGCGAGCGTGGGAAGCTCGGCGTCGCCTGATACCGATTGATGTGGCCCGTCCTTGGGCCCGCCGAAGGTCCGGTTGCCGGCAATAAGCCAAGGGCCAAAAGGAATCGTGAACATGATCACTGTTTTCGGCGAAGGGAGGGGGTTCCGGGTCGTCTGGCTGCTGGAGGAGATGGGGCTCGCCTACCGGCTGAGGCCGGTGGACCTGCTAGCCGGCGTCGAGAATGACGCGGAGTTTCTCGCCATCAACCCGGCCGGGTTCATCCCGGCGATCCAGGACGGCGACGTTACCATGGTCGAGTCGATTGCGATCATGGAGTACCTGATGGCCCGCTACGGGCCGACGCCGCTCGCGCCGGACCCGCACGATCCCGCCTTCCCAGCCTACCAGCAGTTCCTCCACCTCGGTGAAGCCGGCCTCGCGGCCTCCATCTACTTCGTCAGCGGCGCGCGCAATCTGGCCCCCGAGGCCGAGCGGAACAACTGGAGCGCCGGCCAGGCGATGGACGTGTTCGAGACCCGGCTCGGGTTGGTGACGCGGCAGCTTGCGCGCTCGCCCTATCTCGCCGGCGAGCGGTTCACGGCCTCCGACATCTCGGTGACCTACGCCCTGGAACTGGCCCAGAGAAACGTCAGCTTCGTCCTCGGCGCGGTGGAGCAGGCCTATGTGGCCCGGACCACCGGACGCGAAGCCTACAAGCGGGCGATGGAAACCTGTCAGGCCACGAAGGCATGGGCCGCCAAGGCGTCCGGCCGCTCTCGTCGCTGACGACCCATGACGCTGACGGTAGTTTTCCGCAGCGTTGACGGCCCGGTCCTGACGTTGGGTTTCCCGCGCATCGGCCACGTCGCAACCCGCATCGTCAACGAGGTCAAGCGCGTGGTGTATGACATCATCGGCATTGTCTTTATGCTGATAGGGACGTATCTCGCTCGGCGCATCGCTTGATGGAGCAAACGCATGGCCAAGCGCATCATCGATACCGCCGTGTTTCGGTCGCCAATCAGGATGCTTCTCGGGTTCCTCGCGCTGACGAGTGCGTGGATAGGGGCGGCCGGGAGTGCACAGGCGTGTTCCTGCGAGAAGATTTCTCCGGCTGAAGGCTTCGAACGGGCTCAATATGTATTTATCGGCAAGGTCGTGGAAACCGGGACGCACACATGGGTCGTCCAGGTGGATCGGGTCTGGAAGGGAAGAGAAACGCTCACGCACCGCGCCCGATTGATGGACGTCTATGCGAGGATGGATTGTGAATCCTTCTTCAAGGAAGGGGAGCGTTATCTGTTCTTCGCAATCGTGGCCAAGGGGCCGCGCGACGTTTTCTATCACCCGCAAGTCTGCAATTGGACGAGTCCGTTGCAGTCCAAGCATGTCGTCACGCCGGACGGCGCGTCGGTATGGCTGGAAGACCTGATCATACGCGAGCATGGCCCGGGTGAACCGCCGGGGGAGGAGTCGGGTTCGGGCCGTCTTCCCTGATGGCTGCCACGCCGCGACCCGCATCATCAAAGAAACCTCATCCGAGCCTCCGTCTCGAACACCTTCAAAGGGAGGATGCCTCGGATGGGCGGCTTGGATGCGGGCTAGCCTTCGCGCTTCATCCGCTCCTGACGGGCGATCTCACGCTTGCTGGGTGAATCGAGCGCGGCGTCGCGGATCTTGATCTCACCGTCGCGCTCGTAGTGGCTGATAAGGGTGCCGGTGGACGAAACGCGCGAGCTGGTCAGCTTGAACGAATGCGGCGCCGAGCCGTCCGCGAACAGCTTCTTGCCGCCGCCAAAAACGGCCGGCACCGTAAAGATGCTCATCGCGTCGACCAGATCGTTGGCGAGCAGTGCATGCACGAGTTCGGTACTGCCCTGTGTGATGAGGTTGGGGCCGTCCTCTTGCTTGAGACGCTTCACGTCGGCGATGTCACGGAGGAGGACCGAGCCCTGCCAGTCCGTATCGACCTCGCCCGAGCGCGAAACCGCGTACTTCTTGATCTCGTTGAACAGCTTGGCGATGCCGCCATCTGAGCCGCCTTCATCGTAGTAGGGCCAGTACGCGGCGAAAATCTCGTATGTCTTGCGGCCGAGAAGGAGATCGAACTTCTCCTTGAAGACGCGGTCGAGTTCTTCGAGAAACTCCTGATCGAAATAGGGCATCGCCCAGCCGCCGAACTTGAACCCCTTGGTCGGATCCTCGGTCGGTGCGCCGGGCGCCTGCATGACGCCGTCTATGGAAACCATCGCGCCGACGATTATCTTCCGCATGGGTCACTCTCCTTGTTTGAATGGGTCACTCTCCTTGTTTGAGCCTAGGACGAAAGGCCCGCTTCCGATCCGACGTGTTCCCACACTAACGTCTTGGCGAGCGGTGCGGTTCACATCGGTAGAGCCGTTGCCGTTAGCGATGTCGAAAATCGACCGATCGATGCCGTTAGTCGCTGAAACCGAGCAAATCTTGAATCGCCCAATTTTCCTTTTGAAATTCAGCCGTCAGCCTTGGCCGCGGCCAGCAGGGTGCCCAGCTGGTCGAGGAAGGCCATCCACTCCTGCTGGAACTTCGGGTCGCTCGGCAGCTTGCCGGTCACCATCTTGGTGATCGGCGCGTAGGCCAGCGGATACGTGGCGAGCGCATAGAGCGCGAGCTGCAGCAGCTCGGCCGTGACGGTCTTCGGCAGCAGGCCGTGGAATTGCTTGGCGATGATGGCGTTGCGCTGGTTGCGCAGGGCCACCTGGCGGCGATCCTGGCGCACGATGCGGCGCGAGCGCGGGTAGTCGAGCGCCTCCCAGGTGACGAAGCGCACCCAGGTCGGGTCGTTGAGCGCGGTGAGGAAGCGCTGGCGGAAGATCGCTCCAGGCGCTTCGTCGGCCATCGCCAGGTCTTCGCGCAGCTCGATCGCCTGCTGCACGATCTCGTCGAACAGGGCCGCCTTGCTGGCGTAGTAGTGGTACAACAGCTGCTTCTTGATCTTGGCGCGCTTGGCTATGGCGTCGATGCGGGCGCCGGCAAAGCCGCGCGCGGCGAACTCCTGCCGCGCCGCCTGGACGATGCGCTTGCGGGTGCGTGCAGCGTCGCGGATCGCGCCCATGGCAGCGGCTACAACAGCTGCTCGAGCCGGATCGGCAGGTCGCGGATGCGCATGCCGGTGGCGTGGAACACCGCGTTGGCGATCGCCGCCGCGGTGCCGCAGGTGCCGAGCATGCCGATGCCTTTCACCCCGCCGCTGCCGAGATGCGGCTCGTCCTCGGGCAGCATGTGGATGTCAAAGCGGGGCATGTCGGCGTGCACCGGGATCAGGTAGTCGGCCATGTTATCATTGACGATGCGGCCGAGGTTCTGGTCCATCACGGTCTTCTCGTGCAGCGCCATGCCGATGCCCCAGATCAGCCCACCGACGAACTGGCTGCGGGCAAGCAGCGGGTTGAGGATGCGCCCGGTGGCATAGGCGCCGGTCAGGCGCGCCACGCGCACCTCGCCGAGGTCAGAGTCGACGTGCACCTCGGCGAACACCGCGCCGAAGCCGAAAAAGCTGTGCGCCGGCTTGGCATCAGGCGCGGCGTCGGCGGCGGCTTCGAGGCCTCGCGGCGCCACGCGGGCCACCAGCTCGGCGAGCGATTCCGAATAGTTGCCGGCGCGCATGACGCCGTCGGTGATGCTGACCTGGTCGGGCTGGCGACCGTGCAGCGGTGAGTGCGGATCGGCGACAGCGCGGGCGATCAGGTCGTGCCTGAGCCGGCGCGCCGCGTCCTCCACGGCGGGCGTGAAGCTTGCCGTCGCCATCGAGCCGCCGGAGTAGGGGCCCTCGGGCAGCAGCGTGTCGCCCAGCGCGACATCGACGTCTGCGTAGGGCACGCCGAGCGCCGCGGCGGCGAGCTGGGCCAGCACCGTGTAGGTGCCGCTGCCCATGTCCTGGGTGCCGCAACGCACCGCGACGCGGCCATCGGCGCCGATACGCACCGCCGCCTGCGAGGCGATGCGATAGGCCGGATAACAGGCCGCGGCCATGCCCCATCCGAGACGGTGCCGACCCTCGCGCAGCGTGCCGGGTGTGCGTGGCCGGCGCGCCCAGCCGAACGCCTCGGCGCCGACGCGGTAGCATTCTGGCAGTCCGTTGCTCGACCAGGGCAGGCCCGCATGCTGGTCGCGGTCGGCGAAGTTGCGCCGGCGCAGCGCGATCGGGTCGAGATCGAGTTCGTAGGCCAGCTCGTCCAGCGCCGATTCCAGCGCGAAGCTGCCCGGCCCTTCGCCCGGCGCCCGCGCCGGATTCGGCTGCGGCGCGTTCACCCGCACCAGGCGATGCATGGTGGCGACGTTCGGGCAGGCGTACATCATGCGCGTCGGCGTCGCCACCGGATCGGCGTACTCGCCGTAGGTCGAGGTCTGCGCCACGGTGTCGTGCATGAGGGCGGCGAGGCGCCCGTCGCGAGCGGCGCCGATTCGTAAGTGCTGCACTGTCTCCTGCCGCCGGCCGACCAAAGTGAACATCTGCGCCCGGGTCAGCTCCAGCCGCACCGGGCGGCCGAGCTGTTTCGCCGCCAGGCAGCCCAGCACCAGGCAGGGAAACCAGGCGCTGCCTTTCGAGCCGAAGCCGCCGCCGAGATAACGAGAGATCACCCGCACGCGCGCAACGTCGACTCCGAAGCACTTCGCCAGCGCGGCGCG
>JBBWZU010000521.1:0-3886 GCA_039649225.1 Hyphomicrobiales bacterium
CGGCGATATGCGTTGCCGACGCGATCACCTCATGCGCCGGCAGGGCGCGGCCGCGAATGACGAATTCCTCGGACTGGTGGCGATGCATCTCGCCGAGCAGATCGCTGCCATAGGCCATCGGCAGACCGGCCTTGCGCATGATGACGAGCGAATCCATTCCGGCCACGCGGACCTTCTCGACCTTCGCGATCGAATCGGGCGGAAAGCCGAGGCTCACGCCTTCGCTGGCGAGCTTGTCGAACGTCACCAGCGTCGGCACCGCGACCGCGCCTTTGGCGGCGGCCAGCGCCGCCGTGTGCGGCGTGATGAGATTGCAGTGTTCGAGCGAATGCACGCCGGCCTCGACACAGCGGCGGATCGCCTCGTCGGTATAAAGATGCGCCGAGACATAAGTGCCGGCCATGTGGGCTTCCTCGACGATCGCCTCAAGCTCGCTGCGCGAGAAGCCGAGGAAGTGAATCGGATCGGTCGGCGAGGCGCAGCCACCGTTCGCCATGATCTTGATGAAGTCCGCGCCGCCCTTGATCTCTTCGCGCGCCGCGCGGCGCACCTCGTCGATCCCGTCGCAAATGCGTCCGAGCGCGCCCAGCCGATGGCGCGTTCCCGGCGACAGCCGATCGTCGTGGCGCCCGCGAAAGTCCGCATGGCCGCCGGTCTGGCTCAGCGCCTTGCCCGAGATCACGAGACGCGGGGTTGGAAAATGTCCCTCCTCGATGGCCAGCTTCAATCCGAAATTTGCGCCGCCGACATCGCGCACGGTGGTAAAGCCGCGCATCAGCATCTCGCGCATGATCACCAGCGCGCGCACTGTGACAAGTGAATCCGGCAGCGCCGCATTGCGGCCGAGGTCGGCAAGGCCGGCGACGACGTGCACGTGCGCGTCAATCAGGCCGGGCATCAGGGTGCGGCCCTTGAGGTCGATGACCTCCGCGCCACTGGCGGAGATCGACGCCGCGACCTCGCGGATCGTGCCGCCTTCGACCAGGACTGAGACCGGATCGCCGCGCTCGGGGGCGGTGCCGTCAACGATGCGGGCATTGGTGAACAGAGCAGAAGCCATTTGGTGTTTCCTTGGATCAGACAAAAATCAGGCGGTGCGCGAAGCCGCGCGGGCGGCCAGAAAGGCCGGCACCAGCAGCGGAGCCAGACGCTCGATCGGCGCGACATGCTCCTCGCGGTAGTGAAATTCCGGCGCGAGCAGGTTGATGGTGCCGATGACGTTGCCGTCATAGAGCACCGGCACGTTGATGACCGAGCCGAGCCCCATGCTCTCGATCAGCGCGTGATCGAAGAACGCCCAGCGGATCGAGGCCTTGTCGCGCCCGAGATACGATTTTTTGCCCTTCATTACGTGCTCGCCCCAGGGCGTCGGCCCCATCGGCTTGCGCCCGAAGGCCGGATATTCGGCGGGGCGGTTCGAATAGATGCGCGCCACCTCCTGGCCATCGACATAGAGCAGCGTGAAGAGTTCGTGCCCGATCAGCCGCGCCGCCGCGGCATCGAGGGCGCCGAACAGAGTCTGGGGTTGACCCGGCTCGGCGAGCAGGCGCGACAGTTCGAACAGATCATCAGGCATGGCGTGTCTCTGGCTTTCAGGAGGATACGGACGGTGACGGCGGCGCCTTGGGAATGCGCTCGGGCAGAAGACCCTGCGGCCGCAGGTGCAGCACCAGGATCAGCGCGAGGCCAACGAGGATTTCGCGCAAAGCCGCGAGCTGCACCGGCTGCAGGCCCGGCATCAGTTCCGTGGCAAAGCGTGTCGCCTCGAGAAAGATCACGACCGCGTAGGCGCCAAGCACCGCGCCGCTTGGCCGCCCGACGCCGCCGGCCGTCACGGCGAGAAAGATGTAGATCGTGATCAGCGGCTGAAAGTGATCGGGCGAGACGTAGGACTGGAAATGCGCGTAAAGCGCGCCGGCGAGTGCCGCAATCGCGGCTGACAGCGCGAAGGCCTGCCACTTGAACCGCAGCACCTGTTTGCCGGCGAAGGCCGCGAGCTGCTGGTCCTCGCGGATCGCCTTCATGGCGCGGCCATAGGGCGACGCATCGAGCCGGCGCAGCAGCAGCCAGACGAGAAAGACGATCAGCGAGACCAGCGCGAGATAGAACAGGCTAAAACCTTGCAGTCCGAGCTCGGCCTTGAGCGGCGCCCGGATGCCGGAGATTCCGTCCGAGCCTTTGGTGAGCCAGCGCTCGTTGAGCGCGATGAGCCGGATCACCTCGGCGAATCCAAGCGTCACGATGGCAAGATAGTCGTCACGCAGCCGCAGGGTCGCGAAGGTGACGACAAGTCCGACGACGGCGCCGACAATCAATGCTGCGCCAAATCCAATCAGAACCGGCGCGCCGGCTCCGGTCGCAATCGCCGACGCATAGGCGCCCACGGCGAAGAAGCCCGCAAGGCCGAGATTGACGAGACCAACGCCACCCCAGATCAAATTGAGGCTGAGCGCCAGCAGCGCGTAGACGCCGCAGATCGTCAGCGTGAAGACCATATAAGAGAGCACTATGTTGCCCTCTCGCCAAGGATGCCGCGCGGCCGAAACGTCAGCATGATCAGGATCGCCGCGAAGCCGACGGCGGTCCGGTAGGTGGCGGGGACGACGATCAGCGCGAGTTCCTCCCCGATACCGAGCGCAAGCGCGCCGACCACCGCGCCCGGGATCGAGCCGAGCCCGCCGAGCACCGCGGCGGCGAAAACCGAGAGCAGCACGCGGTAACCGGTCAGCGGATCGATCGAGGTATCGAGCCCGATCAGCACGCCGCCGACGCCGGACAGTCCGGCGCCGAGAAAGACCGTGACGATGGCGATGCGGGCCGGGTCGATGCCCTTGAGCCGCGCCAGATCCGGGTTGTCGGCGACCGCGCGCGTCGCCTTGCCGAAGCGCGTGTAGAACAGGAAACAGAACATCGCCGCCATGATGGCGACCGCAAGGCCAAGGCTTTGCAGTTGCTGCGGCCCGATGCGCAGCTCGCCGAAGCGCCAGTCGCGCATCAGCGGCAGGTCGTAGCCTTTCATGTCGTTGCCGAAACAGAAGCGCACCACGTTCTCGAGCACCAGATTGAGCGCGATCGACGCAATCGCGACGGCCAGTGCGCCTGCGCCGCGCAACCGGCTCAGCGCCACCTCCTCGGCAACCGCCCCGACGGCGCCCGCGATCACAAAGGCGATCGCCAGTGCCGGAATGACCGGAAGGCCAAGAATCGCATTCGCCCACCAGGCCGCGAACGCCCCGATGGTCGCATAGGACGCAATGGCGAAGTTCGGATAGCGCAGCACCGCGAAGATCGCCGTGAAGCCGATGGCCGGGACCGCAATCAGCGTCCCGGCCATCACGCCATTGATCAGCGCCTGCAGCAGGATGGTCACGCGCGAGGGGCCTTCAGGGCGTGTTTAGGACTGTAGCGGTCGCCGCGAGCGCGGTCTGCTCCCTCTCCCTCGTCGGGGAGAGGGTTGGGGTGAGGGGGCGTAGAACTTTCAATGCCGTAACCCCTCACCCGGATCGCTTCGCGATCCGACCTCTCCCGATGGGAGAGGTGAAGAGAGTCTGCGGCTGCGTCTGATTCAAACCTACACGCCCCGTGCACCTAAGCGATCTTGACGAGCGCGATCTTGCCGCCTTGAACCTGATCGTAGCGGAACGTGCAATCTTGAATGTCGCCGATGTCGGTGAAATCACACGGACCGCTCGCGCCGTCATAGTCGACCGGCTGCTTGGCGCTGACGGCCTTCAACCCATCGATGGCGTTGTCAATCTTGGCGCCGCCCGGCGCTTGGCTGATTTTACGGACATTGTCCTTGATGGCGGTGCCGGAGGCATCGCCCGCGGCCGCGATGGCCAGCAGCACCAGATTGATCTGATCGTAGATCTGCGTGGTGTAGGGG
>JBBWZU010000570.1:0-10391 GCA_039649225.1 Hyphomicrobiales bacterium
GCCGCGGCGGCGAGCGACAAGTTGCGCGCCATCAGATAGGGCGAGGTGAAACGGCCTTCGGCGTCGCGGTTGGTTTCCGAGCCGAGCTCGGCCGACAAATCCTCGGCGCCCCAGGTGATTCCCGAAAGGCGCGGGCTGGCATCGCGATAGGTCCCGCAGACGAACAGCGCGGACGCGGTCTCGGTCGCCAGCGCGATGATCTTGATGCCGCCCTCGGGCAATCCGTGGATCGCCTCGCGCGCGGTCAGCTTGGCGTCGAGATGGATCACGGAGGCGCCGCCTTCGGCCTTCGGCAGCAGGATGATGTCGGGGCGGCCCGCTACGACCACATCGAGATCCGCATCGGTCAGCCCGGTGTCGAGCGCGTTCACCCGCACCACCAGGCGCGGGCGCTTTGGCAGCGGCGCATGCTGCCGCAGGTAGGCCAGCGCGGTATCGCGCGCGCCGGCCTTGCGGTCGGCGGCGACCGAGTCCTCCAGATCGAGGATCAGCGCGTCGGCGCCCGAGCCAAGACCCTTGGCGAGCTTCTTGTCGCTGTCGGCGGGCAGAAAGAGGAATGAGCGCATGGCTTAACCCGGCTGCATCAGCATGAACGCCTGGCGTTTGCACTCGGCGACCAGCTTGTCGTGCTGGTTATAGGTGCGGATGTGCAGCTCCACGATGCCGGCGCCGGGGCGCGACTTCGACAAGCGCTTGGCGAGGACCTCGGTGGTGCAGTGCACGGTGTCGCCCTCGTACAGCGGATGGGGGAATTTCACGTCGGTCATGCCGAGATTGGCGATGGTGGTGCCGACCGTCATGTCGCTCACTTGAATCCCGACCATCAGGCCGAGGGTGAACAGCGAATTCATCAGCGGCTGGCCCCACTGGGTTTCCTTGGCGCAGAACTCGCGGTCGATGTGCAGCGGCTGTGGGTTGAGCGTCATGTTGGAGAACAGCATGTTGTCCATCTGCGTCACGGTGCGGCGCAGGGTGTGCTGGTAGAGCTTTCCGACCTCGAAAGCTTCGTAATACATGCCGCCGCGCGGGCTTCGCACGATTGTCATCTGCCCCATGGTATATGTCCTTGACCCTTGACTGTGGCCGCGGTGACGCGGCGTTAACTGGTCGTTTACCATAACTGTCCAATGTGCCAACCGGCGGGAAAGCATGCCCACCCGCTGTTCGAAGGCGCGCTTATGGCGATGGACGCTGCGGTCGATTTTGCGGCCCGCATCAGCGGGGCGACCACGGATGCGGCTGCGCGCGTCACGGGCGCGATCCGGGACGCCGCCAAGGTCACCGGAGCGGGATTCGAATACCTGCTCAACACGGCGGTGCGCGAATCCAATCTCGATCCGGCCGCCAAGGCCAAATCATCGTCGGCGACGGGGCTGTTCCAGTTCATCGACCAGACCTGGCTTGGGACGATGAAGCAGTCAGGTGCCGCGCTCGGCTATGCCAAATACGCCAACGCCATCACGCAAACTTCGTCCGGGCGCTACACGGTCGCGGATCCGGCCGTGCGGCAGGAAATCCTCGCGCTACGCAAGGATCCGACCGCGAACGCCCTTATGGCCGGCGCCTTCGCCAATGCCAACGCCAAGGTGCTCACCGAGCGTCTTGGTCGCAAGCCGACCGACGGCGAGCTCTATATGGCGCATTTCCTCGGCGCCTCGGGCGCGTCCCGCTTCATCAGCGCGGCCGAAGCACACCCCAACGCCAAGGCCGCGGACCTGTTTCCGCGCGCCGCGCAGGCCAACAATGCGATCTTCTACGACAAGCAGGGCGCGGCGAAGAGCCTCAAACAGGTCTATGCCGGGCTGGTCGGCCGGCACGACGTGATCGGCGCCACGCGTTTTGCGGCTGCGCCATCCGCGCCGGGCACAAAGACCGCGAGCACGACGGTGGCGGCCGCGCTGCCGGCTGCGCCGATCGACACCTTCCGCGACGTGCCGTCGACCACGATGGTCAAGACAACGAGCTTTACCCGGCCGACGACCACTCCGCCGGCTGGCGGCATCACCGCGATGGCGGCGATTGCCAACGCGACCGCCGCCGCGGCGCCCGCGAGCACCAGGTCGCCGAACGAGATCGTTGCGAGCGCGTTCGCCAACGACGTGCCGCCGGCGCCGAAATTCCAATCTTTGTTCCAGAGCGACGAGAACGGCCCGGTCGGTCCGATGGTGCGCGAGTTGTGGGGCACGCGGCGGGCGGCGGCAGCCGAGACCGCGACCGCCATTACGCCGGCGGCCGGCACGGACGCGTCGACCAGCGCCGGCTCAAGTCTTAACGCGCCGCTCGATCTGTTCCAGTTCTTGCGGCCGTCTTCGCGGCGTACCTCTTAAAGCAACGGCTTAAAAGCATCTCGTTCGCGCGTTAAAAGATCGCGTGCGAACATCATTTTGCGGCGCAATTTTAAAGCGATCGACGGCGCGGGGACGCGCGTTCCTGGAACCTTTAAGAATCCGGCAATAAATCCAAATAGTTATGGTGAACCCTTTGTTAAGCGCCATGGTTTAGGCTGCTTGTATCAGCCCGGTCGGCTGATGCCGCAGCGTGATCGCGGATGTCCCGGTAGTGTCGCGTAGGAAACATGATAGTCCGTCATTTCCTTCAGTGGGTGCGTACGGCCGAGGCCGTCGAGCGCGCGGAAGCCACCAGCGCCTTGGCGCGCGCCTATCTGTATTCAGATCTGACGCCGGATGACCGCATCGCCGCCGAAGGCGCGATGATCATGCTGCTCGACGATTCCTCGCCGCTGGTGCGCCAGGCGCTCGCCGCGGTGCTGGCTTTCAGCCCGGACGCGCCCGGTGCCATCGTGCACGCTCTGGTCAATGATCAGCCGGACATCGCCGCGATCGTGCTCGAGCGCTCGCCGCTGCTGGTCGATTCCGATCTGGTCGATCACGTCGCGCTCGGGGACGAATGCGCACAGGCCGCGATCGCGCGCCGCCGCGTTCTGCCGCGCTCCGTCTCCGCCGCCATCGCGGAAGTCGGCGGTGCCGAGGCCTGCCTGACGCTGATCGAGAACCCCGGCGCCGACCTGACGATGTTCTCGCTCGGCCGTATCGTCGAGCGTTTCGGACATCTCTCCGCGATCCGCGAGTCGCTGCTGGCCTGGCCGGATCTGCCGATCGAGATCCGCCACGCGCTGGTGGTCAAGGTCTCGCAGACGCTGGCAAGCTTTGCGGTCGCACGCAATTGGCTGGAAGAGGGGCGGGCGCAGCGCATCGCGCAGGAGGCCTGCGAGAAGGCGACCGTCGTGCTGGCGGCCAATTCGGCTGACGAGCTCTCTCCGCTGGTCGGGCATCTGCGCTGCTCCGGCCAGCTCACCGCCGGGCTGGTGCTGCGCTCGCTGCTGTCGGGCAATGCCGAGTTCTTCGAGCAGGCGCTGGCGGAGCTCGCCGAGCTGCCCGCCTCGCGCGTGAGCGCGCTGGTGCATGACCGGCGCGGCGCCGGCTTCAAGGCGGTCTATGACCGCGCCGGCCTGCCGCCCTCCGTCTATCCGGCCTTCCGCGCCGCCATCGAGGTGATGCACGAGACCGGCCTGACCGCGGAGGCGACCGGCACGACGCGGCTGCGCCGCCGCATGGTCGAACGCGTGCTCACCAGCTGCGCCCGCATGCCGGCGAGCGAGGTCGAGCCGCTGATGACATTGCTGCGCCGCTACGCGACCGAGGCCGCGCGCGAGGAAGCGCGCCTGTTCTGCGATGAGCTCGCCGACATGGGCAACGTCGTCGCGGCGAACGATGCCGGACGATCCGTGGTGGCGGCGTAGGCCGACGAGAGCGCGATGCGCTCACAAACACTCCGTCATGCCCGGACTTGTTCCGGGCATCCACGACTTCCTTTTCACGCCATTAAGAAGCAAGACGTGGATGGCCGGGCATCAGGGCGTTTACGCCCGTCTTCGACGGGGCTATGCCCGGCCATGACGGAGCAATTTGAACGGTCTCGCGTTCTGGTACTTCCGTTCAGGTGTTCGCGTCGCCCGGTGCCAGCGTCGGCGACATGATCAGCTCGAGGTATTCCGGCCGGTCGCGGTTCTCGTGGACCAGGAATTCCTCCGTGACGTGACGCAGTTTCCCGGCGAGCTTGGCGGCGTTGGTCTCGGTGTCGCCGCGCGTGTTGCGATGGATGTTGGCGCGGATCGCATCGACGTGCTGGTCGACCAGCGGCATCGGGATGCGCTGCATCTCGGGTGTGTGCTCGATCAGCCGGCACAGGCTATCGGCCACGGGAGCGACCAGCGGAAAGCCGAACGTCGCGGCCTGGCCCTTGATGTCGTGGGCGGCGCGAAACAGCGTGTCGCGGTTGGCCGCATTGATGCCGGAGGCCGTCACGTCGTTGCGGGCACGGGCGAGCCGTTCGCCTTCCTGTTCCATCCACTGCGAAAAGTCGTCCGACAGCTCCGCCAGCGCGGCTTCGGCGCTCGCCACCGGATCGAAATCGATCTTGGTGCCGGGTTTGACCTTCTGCACCGCCTTCTTGAGCTTGTTCGGCGGCAGGATCACCTCGTGATCCGCATAGGTCGACACCGCGGCCACGTCTTTTTTCTTGTCTTTTTTGTCGTTCATAACGCCTCTCGTACGACGGCCAAAGCGTTTTCCGGCGAAGTGTGAAGCGGTTCGCCGCAGAAAACGCGTGAAATGCTAACTCGGAGCCTGGACTTTTTCGAGCAGTGACTGCTGTTTGATGACGTCGGCCTTGCCGCCCTTGCGGCGCTCGGGGCCGGCATAGTTCGGATTGGCATTGCGGCGCCGGTCCGGCCCGAAATAGCTGCGGGTGCGGATGAACGGGCGCGGATTGGCGACCACGTTGAGAATGCGCTGATAGAGACCCTTGGCGGAGATCGGTTTGGCCAGGAACTCGGTGACGCCGGCATCGCGCGCCGCGATCACCCGTTTCTTCTCCGAGTGGCCGGTCAGCATGATGATCGGCACGTAAGGATTGTTGTTGGCGCCGGGCTGGCGGATCATCTGGGTCAGTTCCAGCCCGTCGAAGATCGGCATTGCCCAGTCGGTGATCACGATGTCGGGCAAAAAGTGGGTGAATCCTTCAAGGCCGGCGGCGCCGTCTTCCGCCTCATACACCTCGCGCGTGCCGAACCCATGCAACAGCGTGCGCAGGATGCGCCGCATGTGCGCATTGTCGTCGATGATCTGAAAGCGCAGCCGGTTGAAATCGATGCGGATCATGCACGCAGCCTGAAGACTCAGAGGCCGGCGCTATCCGCCGGAGAGTCCTCCTGCACAGTAGAAAATCGTCGTTAACGAATGGTTTAGAAAACGCGGCTTGGCGGATCGGGTAAAGCCGCTAGTACCCGAACTGCTCGCGCAGGATGCGCTCGTCCAGATTATGGCCGGGATCGAACAGCATCGGGATCGCGATTTTGTGGTCCATCTGGATCTCGACCGCGCGCACCGCGCGCACCTCGTCATGGTCGGCAACCGCCGCCACCGGACGCTTGTCGGCCTCCAGCACCTCGATCGCCACATGGGCGGTATCGGGCAGCAGCGCGCCACGCCAGCGGCGCGGGCGGAACGGGCTGATCGGCGTGAGGGCGAGGAGGGGGGCGTTGATCGGGATGATCGGGCCCTGGGCCGAGAGGTTGTAGGCGGTCGAGCCCGCCGGGGTCGCCACCATCACGCCGTCGGCGGCGAGTTCCGCAAGGCGCTCCTTGCCGTCGATCAGGATGCGCAGCCGGGCCAGCTGATAGGTCTGGCGGAACAGCGAGACCTCGTTGATCGCGTAGGCCTCGTGGGCCACGCCCTGGGCATCGCGCGCGCGCATGATCAGCGGGTGGATCAGGGTGGTTTTCGCCTCCGCGAGGCGCTCCGCCAGGCCATCGAGGCGGAATTCGTTCATCAAAAAGCCGACGGTGCCGCGGTGCATGCCGTAGATCGGCTTGCCGGAATTCATGAAGGTGTGCAGGGTTTGCAGCATGAAGCCGTCGCCGCCGAGCGCCGCGATGACGTCGGCGTCGGCCGGGTCGGTATCGCCGTAACGTTGCGCCAGGCGCGCCCGCGCCTCCTGCGCCTCTGCTGTCGCACTTGCGACGAAGGCGATGCGCGCGTAGCCGGGGATACCGCTCATGGATTTGACAACGCTGACACAGGACGCCGGCGCGCGGAGCCGGCCGCCACGGGAGGTTACATGGACGCTGAGCGCGCGGTTTTCGTCTATACGACCTATCCATCCCTTGTCGAGGCGGAGCGGATCGGTCGGGCGCTGTTGGAGCGGCGGCTGGCCGCTTGCGTCAACATCCTGCCGGGAATGATTTCACATTATTGGTGGCAGGGGGCGATCGAGCGCGGCGAGGAGGTCGTGATGATCGTCAAGACCCGCGCCTCGTTCGCCGAGGGGGTGCGCGCCGCCGTGAAGGAGATGCACTCCTATACGACGCCGGCGATCCTGGTGCTGCCGATCGAAGGCGGCGAGCCGGGCTATATCGATTGGCTGATGCGGGAGACGAAGGCTCCGACGTCGCCCCGAGAAAACTCGTAGGGCGTGAAGGCGCGAAGCGCCGTGCCCGCCGCCACAAAACACGAAATGGCGGGCACGCTTTGTCCCGCCTTGCGGGGACAAGTTTTGCCCGCCCTACGCTACCACGCGGGAGACGGAGCAGCGGACTTCTAGTACGCCACGGTGCCTTCCATGCCGCCCTTGAGGTCCTGGTATTCCTTGCACGTGGTGCCGCAGATCAGGCGGATGTTTTCCAGGTAGTCGGCGGCCTTGAGCATGTTGCCCTGTTCGACCTGCCACATGCCGTAGTACTGCCAAGTGCGCACGTGCTTCGGGTCGGATGCGAGCGCGCGTTCGTACCAGTATTTGGACAGATCGTAGTCGCCCATCTTGCGGGCGGTGTAGCCCATGTAGTTGGCGACATCGGGCGTGTCGTCGGCGTCCAGCTCCTGGAACGCTGCGAAGGCCGCCTTGTAGTCGCCGGCCTGTACCAGCGCGTAAGCGGCCCGATAGCCGTCGCGGAATTCCTGCTCGGTGGACTTCTTTTTCTTCGGCTTGGTCGAGGTGTCCTTGGTCCCACTGGGCGCGCTGGGTTGCGTGATCGGGCCGGGATTGCGGCTGCCGGGCGGATCGGGATCGCCGGCCGCCAACACGACGCCGATTCCCGAAATGGATAGTGCGAACAGCGAAGCGGCGGTCAGCATGCCTAGGCGATTGAGATACGTCATCGTGCGCCTCCCTTAAAGCTCGTGCTGCTGCATCATACGGTGCGGAACAGCCGTACGCGCGGGGCATTCCTGCCGGCCATGTTCAACTCGCCGTGATCATGCACCACGTGATTTACCGTCGCAACCTGCGAAAGCCCGCGCAAAGGCCCGATCCATCAATAAGCCGCAGTTCCGCCGCTGCGCGGTCCGCAGCCTGAACGCTAAACGATGTGCGCGGTTCAGAATCGCTTCACATCGATGAACGGGCGCGACGCCGCGGCCTCACGCTGCGTTCAGACGCGCCGCGCTAGGGTGTATCCAACGATCGAACCCGGGTGCCGATCCAGAAAACCGAACGCCCCCGCGAGGATGAAGACCATGTTCAAGACTCTCTCCGCCGCCCTGATTGCCGCGAGCATGCTGATCGCGCCGATCGCCGCCAATGCCGCGCAGCCGGCAGCCGCGCCAGCCACCACGACCAAGACCGTCAAGCTGGCCAAGAAGCACAAGCATCATGTTGTGAAGCATCATGCGCGCGCCAAGTTTGCAAAGCACGCACGTCATCACAACAAGTTCGTGTCGCACAAGCGCCACGGCAAGTTCGTCAAGGCGCAGAGCCGCCACGGCAAACTCGTGAAGGCGCACAAGACGCACGGCAAGATCGTCAAGGTCGGCAAGGCCCAGAAGCGCGCGACGCCCAAGATTCACGCCAGCGCGAAGTAAGCGCAGCGCGCATGTCCCGCAAAAGTGGTTACCGGTTTTGCGAAAAAGGACATGCGCAGGTAACGAGAAGTGCCGATCCGGCAAAAGTGCCCCCCGCACGACCGTCGGTGAAAGCAGGAGGCCAGCCGCAAGGCTGGCCTCTCTTCGTTTGAGGCCGCGCGTGAAACCAGGTGCGCGGTTTGCAACACAATCGCGCCACGCCGATCAACGCGCATTTAGAATTCGCACTGCGTCATGGCCAAACTTTAACTTGAGTGCGCGCGTGCGCATTCCATTATTGCAGTCATCAACGTTCACCATCAGGAGATGGCCATGATGAAACAAGTCCTCGCAGTGACGTTCGCTCTCTCACTCACCGGTGCGAGCCTTGCGCTAGCGCAGCAAGGACCCGGGCAGCAAGGCCCCGAACGCGGTGGCATGCGCTGGCGTCTGAATGCCGAAGATGCCGCGGCCTTCACCGACGCCCATATCGCGGCCCTCAAGGCCGGCCTGAAACTCACGCCCGACCAGGAGAAGAACTGGCCCGCGGTCGAAACCGCGATCCGCGATCTTGCCAAGGATCGCGCCGATCGCATGAAAGCCCGCATGGAGCGGATGGCTGCGTTGCGCGAAGCCCGCCGCGGCGCAGATAACGCGCAGCCCGCAGCGCAGCCTGGCCCGGATGCCATCGCGCGCTTGCGTGAAGGCGCCGACGCGATGACGACGCGCGCGGCCAACCTGAAGAAGCTCGCCGACGCCGCCGAGCCGCTCTACAAGAGCCTCGATGATGGCCAGAAGCACCGCTTCGGCATGCTGCTGCGCATGGGTGGACGCGGTGGCCACGCGCACTGGCAGCGGCGCGGCTAAGCTCAAGGCAGGCGCGACAACAAGAGGCCAGCCGCGAGGCTGGCCTCTACGACTTTCAGCGTCCACGGTCCGGACCGGAGGGACAACCGATTGGAAGCTCACATCTAGACGGCGGTGTTCCACAGCAGCGGCACATGCTCGTAGCCGGTCGCGGTCTTGACGATATGGCCGCAGGCCGGGAACGGGAAGTGATAGCCGGTGACCAGCATGCGGTCGGCGGCGACGCGGTCGAGCAGCTTCTTGCGCGTCGTCACGGCCGTCGCGCCATCGATGTCGAATTGCGGCTCCCATTCGGGATTGCGCGCGAACAGCGCCGGGTGCTGCGTGGTGTCGCTCAGCACCATCATGGCGTCCTTGCCGGACTGGATCGCGAACACCGTGTGGCCGGGCGTATGGCCGGGCGCCGCCACCGTCTCGACGCCGGGCGCCACGACCTTGCCGGGCTCGTACTGCGTCACGTCCTTGGCGATGTCGTTGAAGATGCGCCGCACGTTGTGGAACACGATCTTCAACCCGTCCGGGGCGGCGCGCATATTGGCGTCGTCGCTCCAGAACGCCCATTCGGCTGCCGGCACCATGATCTCGGCATTGGGGAAGATCAGCGCGTTGTCTTTGGTCTTGATGCCGTTGATGTGGTCGGGATGAAAATGCGAAATGACGATCTGGTCGATCGTCTTCGGATCGACGCCGGCCGCGATCAGATTGTCGCTGAACGCGCCGGCCGTCGCGGCGACCTGTCCGCCGGTGCCGGTGTCGAGCAGGATCAGCTTCTTGCCCGTGTTGACCAGCAGCATCGTGAACGGGGTCGCGAGCTTTTCCGCCGGCATGAAGGCATCCGACATCGCGCGTTGCACGTCGGCGTAGTTGGCCTTGCGGATGAACTTCTCGTCGATCGGCCGGTACCACACACCGTCATAGATCGCGGTCAGCTCCATCTCGCCGATGCGGTAGCGGTAGATGCTCGGGGCCTGCTTGTCGGTCGCGGGAGCGGCGGCCTGCGCGGGCAGGGCGCTTGCGGCGGCAAGCGAGGCGCCGGCGAGCATAGTGCGGCGGGTCAGGTCAGTCACGGCAGTCCTCCGGTGGGGGCGAACAAGTCTACCGCCGATTAGGCAAAGTCAGGGCTGCGACGGCGCGTCTCACCGAGAAGTGATGCTTGTCCCTCCCCGAAGCGGAGGGATAAAGTTACACCGTTGCCGCCTGCTTCACGCCGTCGGGGCTCGCCTCGGCCTCGACGCTCTCGAGCGAGCGCTGGTTCGGCTCGACGCCCCAGAAGAACACCAGGCCGATCTGCACCAGCAGCAGCCCGATCATCAGCCAGATGACGCCGGGGAGCTGATAGCTGACGATCAGGTAGCCGATCAGGAACGGCGAGGCGACCGTCGCGCCGCGTCCGAACATGTTGCAGATGCCATTCGCGCGCAGCCGGATCTCGGTCGGGAACAGCTCGGGTGTGTAAACACCGTAGAGGATCGCGGTCTGCACGTAGATCGCGCTGATCAGGATGAAACCGACGGTGAGGATCTCGATCGGGTCCGACGAGGCATCAAAGCGGGCATAGAAATAGCCCGCCACGATGGTCACGATCGATGCGCCCATGATGCTCCAGCGCCGGCCGATGAAATCGGCCGTGTAGGCGCCGAGCGCGCAGCCGACGAGCGAGGCCAGCGA
>JBBWZU010000026.1:0-2702 GCA_039649225.1 Hyphomicrobiales bacterium
CCGCCGCGATCGTCGGATCGATATTCCATTCCAGATAATTGACCATCTCGATCGGCAGCGTGGTACGGCCCGGCCCGACCAGAAAGATCGATTTCTCCAGATCGACGAACGAGATGACGAAGCTGAAGACCGCGCCCGCAACCACGCCGGGCCGGATGACGGGCAGCGTGACGCGCCAGAATGCGCGCCAGGGCGTCGCGCCGAGCGACATCGCGGCTTCCTCGATCTGCTGATCCATGCCGATTAGCGAGGCCGTCACGAGCCGCACCGTCCACGGCAGCGCGAGCAAGGTATGCGCGAGGCACAGACCGAACAGGCTGCCGGTCAGCGGCAGCTCGAAATGCATCTGGTCGTTCAGGAAGATCTCGACTTCGATGAAGAACATGAAAATGGCGGCGCCCGCCACGATGCCGGGCACGATCAAGGGCGACATCAGCAGCGAATGGACGATTTCACGTCCCGTGAATTGCTTGCGCGCGAGCGCGAGCGCCGCCGGAACGCCGATCAGCAGGCTCGCCGCCGTCGCCATCAAGCCGACCTGCACGCTCAGCGTGAAACCGCGATGGAAGCGCTCGAAATTCCACGCATTGGCGAACCATTTCAACGTATAGCCGGTCGGCGGAAAGCCGATGATCTTGTTCTCGAAGAAGCTGACCCAGATGACCGCGAGCAGCGGCGCGAGCACGATGAAGAAGGTGAAATAGGCGGCGATCTTGACCGGGGACCCGCGTCTCAGGCGCGAGAGGGATGCGGCGAGCGCGGTCATCAAACCTTCCCGTAGCGGCGTTGCAACGCGAGCGACGCAGTGACCGTGAGCACGAGCGTCACCGCCATCAGGACGAAGGCCATGCTGGCGGCGAATGGCCAGTTGAAGACCTTCAGCGCCTGTTCATAGACTTTCGGCGCCATCATGTGGAAAGACGGCCCGCCGATCAGCACCGGCGTCGCGTAGGCATTCATCGCGAGCACGAAGCAAAGCAGGCAACCGGAAAAGATGCCCGGCATGATGAGCGGAAGCAGCACGCGCCGAAACATGGTGAAAGGACGCGCGCCGAGACTGAGCGCCGCTTCCTCAAAGGATTCGGAGACGCCGTCGAACACGGCCTGCAGCGAGATGATCATGAACGGCAACAGCACGGCGATGAGGCCGATGGCGACCGCGTTGCCGGTGTAGAGAATGCGCACCGGATTGGCCAGGATGCCGAGGTAGATCAGCACTTCGTTGATCAGGCCCTTGTCGGCGAGCAGCACGATCCAGCCGGCCGCGCGCACGGCATTGCCCATCAAAAGCGGAATGACGATTGCAAGAATGAGCGCGGTTTTCAGCCAGCGCGTCTTCAGGCGCGACAGGTAGTAGGCGGCCGGCAGACCGAGAACCAGGCAGGCGCTGGTGGCGGCGAGCGACATCCACAGCGTACGGAACAGCACGTTGAGATAAAACGAGTCGCTGAAGAAACGGACATAGTTCTCCAGCGTAAAGGCCGAGGTCATCAAGTCCCCCGGCGCCCAGCGATTGAAGCTGTAACGAAGCATCAAAAGCAGCGGCACCATCAGTCCGAGCAGGACGAGGATCAGGCTGGGTGCCAGCAGGAAGAAGGTCGTATCGACGCTTTTCCGAGGAGAGGACAACCGCGCACCGGAATGCGCGGTGATTCCTTCGGCGACTGCCGTCAAGCCTTGAACTCCTTGTTCCACCACTCGACCCACTTGCTGTCGTTCTTGGCAGCATATCCATAATCAACGAAGTTGAAGTGTTGGATCTGCTCCGGCGTGAACGCAATGGTCTTGCGGATCTCGTCCGCCATTTCGGCGTTGGTGGTGGACGGCGGATAGGAGGTGAGCTCGCCGATCTTGCCGGCGGCCTGCGGCTCCAGCATGGCATTGAGATAGTAATAGGCCGCGTCGCGATTGAGACCTTTCTTCGGAATGCCCGCGCCGAACGAGGTAAAGATCGCGCCCTCTTTCGGATAGGACCATTTCACCGGAACGCCTTCCTTGGTCCACTGGATGATGCGCGAGGAATAATTCGCCGAAATCCACACCTCTTCGGAATTGAACGCAGCGGCGAGCGCCTGGTGCGTCGGATAAAGGCGCGGTTTCACCGCCTTCTTGAGATCGAGCAGCGCCGGGAATGCCTTGTCGACATTTCCCATGGCTCCGCCATGAGCGAGCGATGCGGCGTAGATATACTGAAAGTAGATGCCGTCGTTGATGCCGACGCGATCGGCGTATTTCGGATTCCAGAGATCGGCGAAAGATTTCGGCTCCGGCACCTTGCTGGGATTGTACATCAGCACGATGCCACCGTAGATCCATGTAACGATGTGCGGCACCTGCAATTTCGTGTCGATATATTTCCAATTCGGAATCTTCGATTGATCGATCGGCTCGAGTACGCCGGCCTGGTCCATCTCGTAGGCGTCGGCGTCACTGAGCCAAGCCACGTCGACCGAGCCACGCGGCAGACGGCGCTCGGCCAGCAGCTTTGCCTTGCGTTCCGGCGGATTCGACAATTCGTGAATGATCTTGATGCCCTTGCTATTGATGAAGGGTGCTTCGAACGCGCGCACGACGCGCTCGTTCCAATCGCCGCCCCAGTTCGCGACGCGCAGCTCGCCGCCCTGCGCGAGCGCGGATTGACGCGCGATCATCGGCGCCGCGACGAGCGAGGCGCCGCTCAGGGCAATGAATTTTCTGCGATT
>JBBWZU010000659.1:0-6011 GCA_039649225.1 Hyphomicrobiales bacterium
TTCGCCGCGACGAACGGCGTGCTTGTCGCGGGCCCGTCGCCCACGATCAGCAGCACCGCGTCCTCGTCCTTCGCGCCGTCGTAGTGCACCTGCTTGCCGTAATGCGTCACGACGCTTCCGGCCGGCAGCGGCACGGTGGATCCGGCCGGATCGAAGTTCGGACCCGAACCGACCCACCATGTGCCCTTGACCACCGTGATGAAGCGGTCGTTCGGATGAAAATGCGGGCGGCTGAAATGATTGCCCGCGATCCATTTCGTCAGCACGACGTAGAGCCCCGGCTTGGTCGGATCGCCCGCGATCACCGCCTGCGCGTTGCCGGCCGCTTTATTCTCGACCCATTTCACATTTTCCGGCAGCGTATAGACCACCGCCTTCGGGTCGAGTTCGACTGCGTGCGCGGTGCCGAACAGCATCAATGCCGGAATCGCGGCTGCGACAAATTTTCCCATCCGTGACATGCGCGTCTCCCTTTGTGTGGCGATGGCTGCCCACCGCTCGTTGTTGAGTGGGCAAAATGCTAGCCGATCTGCATTGGCCGCACCACGCGCATGCAAACATGCACGCGCAAAAGTGATAGCGTTGCACCCAAGGCGCATGGAGGCGCCGTAGGGAGAACCCGATGATTCGACGAAGCGTTGCGGCGGTGGTTGCCGCGCTGCTTAGTGTTGCTCCGGCAATCGCCGCATATCCGGATCATCCGGTGCGCATCATCGTGCCCTATGCGGCCGGTGGTCCCGCGGACGTCACGGCGAGGCTCGTTGCCAACAAGCTGCAGGAAAAATTCGGGCAATCCTTCGTGGTCGACAACCGCTCCGGCGCGGGTGGCAACATCGGCACGGCGGCCGGCGCGCAGGCGGCGGCGGACGGTTACACACTCACCATCATCACGCCGGCGCAGATCATCAACACGACGCTGTTCTCCAAGCCCGGCTACGACTTGAAGGAGTTCGCTCCGCTGGCGCTGCTGACCACCGCGCCCGCGCTGCTGCTCGCCAACCCGAAGCTCGGCGTGAACTCCGTCGCTGACATCATTGCGGTCGCGAAGGCGAAACCCGGCGCGATCTCATTTGCGAGCCAAGGAACGGGTGTCGCGCCGCACCTGATGATGGAGATGATCAAGAAGGCCGCCGGCATTGATATGGTGCATGTGCCGTATCGCGGCTCGGCGCCCGCGCTCAACGACGTGATCGCCGGCAATGTGCCGCTGATGATGGACTCGATCGTCACCGGACTGCCACATGTGCGCTCCGGTGCGTTGAAAGGCGTCGCGGTCTCGACCGCCAAGCGCACGGCGCTTGCGCCCGATATTCCGACGGTTGCCGAATCCGGCATCGTGGGGTTCGAGGCGTTTCTCTGGTACGGCATCGTGGCGCCGGCCCAGACGCCGCCCGACATCGTGGCGCAGCTTGCGCGCGAGATCGCCGCCGTGATGGCGCTTCCCGACATCCGCGAGCGTCTCGTCGCGCTTGGTTCGGAGCCCGCCGATTCGAACCCTTCGTCCTTTGCGGCGTTCATCAGAGGCGAATCGGAAAAGTGGGGCGAGATTGTGCGCAGTTCGGGAGCCAAAGCCGATTGAGTTGCCCCCTCGCGGGGAGCGTGATCAGATGCCATATATTGCGGTGCGGGAGCCAACGCGAGCCCCAACAGGAGCCCACGAATGCCGACTTTGCCCGAATACAAGGTGTCTACCTCGGTCCAACCGAAGCCGGAAGACTACGGCTACGACCTCGATCGCGCGCTCTCCGCCGTGATGGGGCTGCACGCGGTGATTCCGGGCGACGCTTTTACCGCCGAGACGCTCGGCACCGAGCGCGCCGGTCACGGCGTGTTGATTCGCGAGACCGGCGTCGTGTTGACCATCGGCTATCTGATTACCGAGGCCGAAAGCGTTTGGCTGCACGTCAATGACGGCCGCGTCGTTCCCGGCCATGTGATCGGCTACGATCAGGCGAGCGGCTTCGGGCTGGTGCAGGCGCTGGGCAAGCTCGATCTGCCGCCGCTGCCGCTCGGCGATTCGACCATGATCCCGCTCGAGGAGCGGGTGGTCATCGGCGGCGCGGGCGGACGCCAGCGCTCGGTCGCAGCGCGCGTGGTCGGCAAGCAGGAGTTCGCCGGCTATCGGGAATACGTGCTCGACGAGGCGATCTTCACGGCGCCGGCGCACCCGAACTGGGGCGGCACGGCGCTGATCGGTCCGGCCGGCGACCTGCTCGGCATCGGCTCGCTGCAGCTTGAACGCGCCAGCGACAAGGGCAAGAGCGAGCATCTCAACATGATCGTGCCGATCGACGACCTGAAGCCGGTGATCGATGACCTGATCAAGTTCGGCAAGCCGAATCGCCCCGCGCGCCCGTGGCTCGGGCTCTACGCCACCGAGGTCGAGGACAGGATCGTCGTGGTCGGGCTCGCGGCGCGCGGCCCGGCGCAAAAGGCCAACATCCGCACCGGCGACGTCATTCTGGCGGTCGACGGCCGCGAGGTGAGCGAGCTTGCGACCACGTTCCGCAAGGTGTGGTCGCTCGGGCAGGCGGGCGTCGAGGTGCCGCTTTTGATCTATCGCGACGGCAAGACGATGGAAGTGACGATCAAGTCGAGCGACCGCAATCGGTTCTTGAAGGGGCCGAGCCTGCACTGAATGGAGTCGTTTCCTCCCACCGAGACTCTGGTCGAATTTCTGCGGCGTTGGGGGGAGATGAGCCCGTCCGCCGCCGCCATGCTGGCGCTTGTGTTCGTGGCCGTCGGGGTCATTCCGGTGCCGCGCACCTTGCTGACGATTGCCAGTGGTGTCGTATTCGGCATGTCCGCCGTCCCGATCATCCTGCCGAGCGCGACGATCGGGGCGATGATCGGCTTTCTGCTCGCGCGCTATCTGTTCGCGGATCGTCTGTGGCGCATGATCGCAGACAAGCCGCGCCTGATCGCCATCATGAATGCCGTCAACGCCGAAGGCTGGCGCATTGTCGGCCTTACCCGCATCGCATCGCCGATTCCGTCGACCATCGCGAACGGGTTGTTTGGATTGACGCGGATCGGATTGTTTTCTTTTTCGTGGGCGACGTTCGTCTTCATAATCCCACAGACGCTTCTCTATGCCTATCTCGGATCGGTCGGGAAGGTGGCGCTGATCGACCAGAGCGAATCCGGACTGAACCTTGGTATCATGGTCGCCAGCGGGCTGGCGTTTCTCGCCGCCGTGTTGCTGACCTCGCGGCGCATGCGCGCGAGCCTGCGGGATTTGGAGCCGCAACCGTCTGTCGGCGCGGCGCGTTAGCGGTGCTTGAACGCGTTATTTCCCGCGGAGCGCGCCTTCCATCGACCTGCAGGTCGCAGCATCCGCGCGATCCAACCGGAAGATCAGGTCTTCGCTTCCGAGCCGCATGCTGATCGTCTTTTGCTTTTGGTTCGGGCCGGGCCAGGCCGAGGTTTGGTCGACCAGATAGAGCGTGAGTGTCTTGCCGTCGTCCGCAAAGTCGATCGGGAAGTCGCCGCCCTCCTGGTCCGAACTGAGGCCCGCATAGGCGTGGCAATCGAGGCCGGCGATCGCCTTGAAGGCCGCGACCAGCGGCTTGTCGTCGACGCCGAGATTGGCCTTCTCGCTCCAGCCGCAGCCGCCGACGATATAGAGCGGCGCTGAACGGCCTTTCTGCAACAGTGCGATGCGCACGGTGTGATAACTTTGCTCGTAACGCAGTGAGAGCATCACGCTTTGCGTCATCTGGCGCGGATGGGCTTTCAGATGTGCGCCGTCATAGCTGCGGGCAAAGCAGGCGCTCGCGCCTTCCCGGCGCGGAACGGCGCGCGACAGCGGATCGTCGTTGCTTTCGGCCACGGCGCCGCCGCTCGCACCAAGCATGATCGCCAGCGCGAAAACTGCGCGGGCGCTCATTGCTCTTTCCATGCGCTGCGCGCCGCAAAGCTTTTCTCGGACATGCGTTGCTCCCTGTCAGTCGAGTTGGATATTCGCACGCCGGATGACAATGGACAGCCGCTCGGTTTCGTCTTTGAGAAATTTTGCAAAATCTTCCGGCGAGCCACCCACCACGTCGGAGCCTTGCTCGGCAATGCGCGCGCGGACCGCATCGCTGCGCAATGCCGCGAGAACCTCCCGGTTCAGCAACGCGATGATGTCCGGCGGCGTTTTGGCCGGCGCGAGCAGGCCGAACCAGGTGCCGGTCAGATAGTCGATGCCTTGCTCGCGGAACGTCGGCACGTTGGGAAACGCGGGCGTGCGCGCCTCGGCGGCGATGGCGAGCGGCTTGAGGGCGCCGCTTTGAATCTGCGCGCCGACCGCCAGGCTGCCGGCGAGCAGCATCTGCACTTCGCCGCGCAGCACCGCGACCGTCGCCGGACTGCCGCCCCCATAGGGCACGTGCTGGATCGTCGTGCCGGTGATGTCCTGCAGCAGGCCGGCCGCAAGATGCGGCCCGCTGCCGGCGCCGTAGGAGGCATAGTTCAGTTCGCCCGGATGCGCTTTCAGGTGCGCCACGAGCTCCGCGACCGAGTTGATCGGATAGGCCGCCGGGACGACCAGAATGCTCGGCGAGTTCGCGATCAGCGCAATCGGCGCAAAGTCCTTCTGGCTGTAAGAGAGCTTGCGGTAGAGCGACGGGTTGGCGGTGAACGATATGCTGGTCAGCAGCAGCGTGTGGCCGTCGGCGGGCGCATTCGCCACCGCCGCGGTACCGATATTGGTGGAGGCGCCGGGGCGATTGATGATGACGAAACGCTGCTTGAGGCTCTCGCCGAGACGCTCGATGAGCACGCGCGCGATCAGATCCGTGCCGCCGCCGGCCGCGAACGGCACCACGATTTCAACGGTGCGCGATGGATAGCGGTCCTGCGCCAGGGCGGGCGAGGGCAGCAGCAGGAGAAGAGCAAAGGCAATGCGATGCATCGGCGCTCTATAGCAGAAGTGGGTCAAGCTTGCGGAGTGGCTTCCAGCTGATCGAAACTGTCCCGGTGTCCTTTGATCGGCCATGCGGAAATCGCGCCGCGGGTTCAGGCGCGCAGGACGCACGCGGCACTGCGTCCGATCGCCTCAGGCGGAGCATGATCCCGCAAAGTGGGTACCGGTTTTCGGAAAAGATCTCAACGCTAAGAGACTTGCGGCGTGCCGCCATTGAGCACGGTCGCCATCCAGGGCCGGTCGATGTTCTGGCCCGACACGACCACGGCGACGCGTTTGCCGCGCAGCGTCTCGCGCTCCTTCGTCAAGGCCGCGAAGGCGGCTGCGCCCGCGCCCTCGGCGAGCGTGTGCGTGTCCGAATAGAGCACGCGGATCGCTTCGGCGACGTCGTCGTCGCTGACTTCGACCAGGCGCTCGGCGCCGCGCCGGATGATGTCGAGCGCGGTTGCGTCCGGAATGCGCACCGCCATGCCGTCCGCGAACGTGGCAGCCGAATTGCTCGCCACCGGACGCCCGGCATCGAGCGAGAGCCTGTACGCATTGGCGCGGTCCGAGATGACGCCGATCACGCGTGCCTTGTGGCCGAGCGCATCGCGCGCGCCGATCACACCGCAAATGCCGGAGCCGAGCCCGATCGGCACGTAGACCGCATCGAGCTCCGGTTCGGCGGTGAACAGCTCATGCGCGTAAGTCGCGACGCCGAGCACCAGATCCTTGGCGAACGACTTGCCGTACACATAGCCGCGCTCCTGCGCCAGCGTGACGGCGTGCTCGCGCGCCTCGTCGAAGTCGCGTCCATGCTCGATCAGCGCGGCGCCAAACGCCCGCATCGCGGCGTTCTTCTCGGCCGAATTGCCGAATGGCACCACGACCGTACAGGCAATGCCGGCGCGCGCGCAGGCGAAGGCCAGCGATTGCCCGTGATTGCCGCGCGTCGCCGTGATCACGCCCTGCACGTCCGGCTGCTCGCGCTTGAGCCGGTCGACATAGACGAGCCCGCCGCGCACCTTGAAGGCGCCGGTCGGCGTGTGGTTCTCGTGCTTGAGGACGACGTCGACGCCGGTGCGCGCCTTGAGCAGCGGCCAGGCGAACTGCGGCGTCG
>JBBWZU010000663.1:0-24867 GCA_039649225.1 Hyphomicrobiales bacterium
ATTTCACCCTCGACGGCATGATCCCGCGGCCGGGCCCGAATTACCGCGAGCTCGTCGCGCACTTCACGGTGCGCAGCGGCGGCGACGTCATCGCGGCGCTAGAACCCTCCAAGCGCACATTCCCGCAGCGCCAGATGTCGACCACCGAAGCCGCATTGCTGACGCGCGGCGTCTCGCAGCTCTACCTTTCGCTCGGCGATGTCGCAGCCGACGGCGCGATCGCGGTCCGGCTCTATCACAAGCCCTTCGTGCTGCTGATCTGGTTCGGCGCCATCGTGATGGTGCTCGGCGGCGCGCTTTCGCTCTCGGATCGCCGCCTGCGGGTCGGCGCGCCGAAGCCCGCGCGCAAGCCAGCTTTGCAGCCGGCGGAGTAGGGCGGTGCGACGCCCGCCCGCCCTGATCGCGCTCGCATTGCTGCTGCTGGCGGCGCCGGCCCTTGCGGTCCAGCCCGATGAAATCCTCAAGGATCCGGTTCTCGAATCCCGTGCGCGCGCGCTCAGCCAGGAACTGCGCTGCATGGTGTGCCAGAACCAGTCGATCGACGATTCGGACGCGCCGCTGGCGAAGGATTTGCGCATTCTGGTGCGCGAGCGTCTGACCGTTGGCGATAGCGACGGGCAGGTGATCGATTTTCTCGTCGCGCGCTATGGCGAGTTCGTGCTGCTCAAGCCGCGGCTGTCGTGGCATACGGCGCTGCTGTGGCTGGCACCGTTCACCGTGGTCCTGCTGGGCGCGTGGGGGCTGATTTCGCTGTGGCGCCGTCGCCGCGGGGAGGGCGCGCCGGAGACCGCGTCAGCGCCGCTCAGCGCCGCCGAGCAGGCGCGTGTGAGCGAATTGCTGGAGAGCTCCGAGCGCTAAGCGCAGGATGTTCAAATAGCTCCGTCATGCCCGGACTTGTTCCGGGCATCCACGTCTTTCTTCTGAAATCTGTCAAAGTAAGTCGTGGATGGCCGGGACAAGCCCGGCCATGACGGGGTCATATGGAAAACTGGTTGCGCTAAAGCAGCTACTGCGGCCGCGCGGCCGCGATCACGCCATTCTGCGAAAACAGCGTCATCAGACGGTCCGCGACGAGTTCGTGCCCTTTGGGTGTCCAATGGTCGCCATCGCCGCCATAGTGATCGGCGCCGTCGAATGACGCATAGGGGATGCGGCGATCGCGCAAGTAAGCCTCGAGCTGCGGGTCGTGGAATTGCAGGCCCACCAGGAATTTCGCGCCGCGCTGCTCCACCTTTTCACGCATCATGCCGATCAGGCGCTCGGTTGGATCGGGGAGGGAAACAACAGGGCTGCGCGCCAGCACGTAAGCCGAGATCGCGACGCGCCAGACCCATGAATGCCGCGCCAGCCAATTGTCGTCGAAATACAAATGGCGCGACCACGGCACCGGAATGCCGGCGAATTGGCCGCCCTCGACGCGCATGTCGAAATACGGCTTGTATGGCCCGTCATTGCGCGTGTTCGTCGTGTTGTCCTTGCGGTCGTTGTCGCTGCAGAACATCAGCACGACGACGTTCGGCTTGATGCGATCCCACAGCCGGTCGAGCAGCAGATATTCCTGATCGGTACCGTAGGCCGTCACCCCGGCATTGATGATGCGCTGATCGGTGAGTTTCGCGCGCAGCAGGTTGGTGAAACGCTCGTTCTCCTCGGCATCGTAGCCCCACACGAACGAGTCGCCGATGAATGCGATGGTCGGCTTCGCATTTGTCTCCGGCTCGATGTCGCGCAAGCCGAGACTGTTGTGCCGCACCTTGATGGTGCGGATGCCCGTGAAGGTCAGTTCTGAATTCGGATAGGGAAACCAGCCAAGCTCGGCGTCGTAGTTGTAGACGCGGTCCGCGCCGGTCCGATAGGTGCGCAGATAGCGCAGGTCGATCACGCGCAGGATCGCCTCGCAGGCGCCGAGTGTCGCGATGACGATCATGATCTGCAGCGCGACCGTCCGTAGAATGGAATGCCGTGCGGCCGTTTTCTGCGGCGTGTCGTGCAAGAGAGTCCCCGGCGTGGTTGGCCGGTATCTTTAGCCGCGCGGTATCGAAACGAAAACAGCTAATTGCGCAACTCGGTGCTGTTGGTGGCGACGCCGTCATTGCGAATGTCAGCCTGCGCGGCGGCGGGCAAAATTTCGTTCTCGCCCAGCAAGGTCATGAGACCCGCCGCCACCTGCGCGTTGCCTTTCGGCGTCCAGTGATTGCCGTGCGTCGGGTAGGAGTCGGCATTTCGAATGTCGCAAAGGGAATATCCTGCGCGCGAAAGAAGGCCTCGAAGCGCGCATCGCGCTTTTGCAGGCCGACGAGGAATTTGCCGCCGCTCGCCTGCAGCTTGTCGCGCATCATCGCGATGAGGCGCTCGGTCGGATCGGTCAGCGCGATCGGCGGATTTTTGGCATAGACGTAAGCCGAGATCGCGGCGCGCGCGACAAAGGAGTGGCGTGCGAGCCAGTAGTGACCGAAATAAAGGTGGCACATGCCAGCCGGCAGCTAATATTGTGCTTCCGTCCCTGCTTGCTCGATCGACCAGCGCACGCGCTCGGCGATAAATGAGGCGAAGGGGCGGATATCTCCCCCGATGCTTGCGGTTTCGAGCGCGCTCAGATACGCGGCCCGGTCATCGACACGGATCACCGTCCACGGATAGCCGCCCGAGGCGAGCATGGCGTTCATGAGAAAACGCGCCATACGACCGTTGCCATCCGGATAAGGATGGATGTAGCCGAACAGCCAATGCCCGAGCACGGCGCGCACCGACGGTTCTTTTTCGCCTTCGAGAACGTCGAAAAGCGCGGGCATCGCGTCCGCGAGCACTTCAGCACGCGGCGGCACGTGCCGTGAGCCCTTCAGGAATACCGGCGTATTGCGATAGCCCGCGAGCGCCGCCGGACCGATCAATCCGGCCGCGACGCTCGGCGTGAACAATTCGCGATACCAGTCGCGATGCGCGGTCCGCGCCAGAGCGCCGGGATCGCTCCCGACGATGATCTTGGCGACCGCTTCCTTCACCCGCTGGAAGGCTTGCCAGTAGCCGCGTGCGGCCAAGGCGTCCCTGTTCTGCCGGTCCGCTTCGCTCAGGTCTGGATTCCAATTTCCCGCGCGAACCCTTTGGATCAGCTCCGGGGTGACGCGGTAGCCCTCGATAGACAGCGAGTGATAGGCGTCGCTTTGATAGCTTTCATCGAGAAAACGCACATAGGCTTCCGTGTCTTTCGGCAAGCCAGGCGCTTGCGGAAAGCCTTCCAATGCCGCATCGCGCAGCGAAGCCCACAGTGCCCGGATGCGGCCGATGATCGGCGCGGTGCCTTGGGCGAGCGGGCTGAAAACGTGCTCCCGCGTGAATGGGTCGCTCTCGCGCACGTCATATCCTGCGCCTTTCATTGTCTTTACGATCTCGTCGGCAACCTCGTTTCGGTCGACGCGGCGGAAGGCTCCGGCGAGCCGTCCGGCGATGGCGGAGTGGCCACCTTCCAGAAGACGCCCCAGCACCTCGGAAGGGTCCTTGATGGTGGCAAGCGCGACCTGAACCTCCACCGGATGACGGATAAAGAAATCTTCCGGCACCTTGGTCAGCGCGGCCGCCGGAACGAAAATACGCAGACCATCCTTCACCGCCAGATCGGCCGCCGGCGGCCTCTGCTTCTGCTTGAGGTCGTAAAGCGATGTGCCAAACAACAGCGTCAGTCTGTTGTTCGTTGCCTTCGGGCTGTAGACGACCACTTGGGTCGGGATGGCGGTGTGTTCGGCGTGGAGCAGCAAGGATTGCTCCGGCGATAGATACCAGTCCTTATCAAACCGGCTCTCGCAGTAGCGCGCACAGAACTCCCAATATGAGGCGTACCAGGGCGTGCTGTCCCCGGGCTCTACGCCAGGGCCGGTGGCGATCATCCAGCCTTTCATGACCGGGCGCAGAAATCCCTGTTTGCGCAGCCGTTCGCGGTGAAGCCGCGGGAATTCGTCTGACTCGAACACACGCCGCCCGTCCGCCTGGAGGGCTTGGAGCTTGGAAAGGGAGGTAGCGAGCTTGCTGCTCGGAATTGCCATAGGCCTACGCCGTAGTGTGATTACAAGTATATAATGACGTGAATATACAAGTCAATTATGACGTATAATTACAAGTTTATTATGATGTTCATATACAAGTCTGAAGGCCCAGGTCTCGCGGCGAGTCCAACGCCGTAAGCTGGGCATGTCCTTTTTCGCAAAGCCGGTGTCCGCTCTCGCGAGACATGCTTTAAACCCGCGCCAGTTCCGCGAGGTTGTCCTGGCCAAAACCGCGCTGCGCGTTCTCCATCTCGCCGATCATCGTGGTGAGCCGCGCGACCGTCGGCGTCGCGATGCCGTGGCGTTGCCCCGCCATGATCACCGGCCCGAGCAAGGGTCCGGTTTCGGTCTTGCGCTTGCGCACCGCAAGGTCGCGCCAGATGCCGCTGCGCGTCTTGGCTGAATGGCGATAGTGATCCGCCATCGCGTCGCAGCTTGCGGCGATCTTCGTCGCATCCCCGCGGCCAAATCCTTCCGCGTCGAATCCATCGACGCCGATCGGCGTCACGGCGTCGGCGCGTGCGGCGCGCATGATCTCGCCCCCGATGCGCCCGAGCAGTGGCTGCCAGCGGCGGTCGCCCAGCACGTCGGCCATGGTGTCGTTGGTCAGCGACGTTGCGATCAGCAGGCCCGCATAGCCGATCTTGCCCCACAGCAGGCCGAGCACGTTGTCGCTCGCCGCGATCGCGTCGTCGAAGCGCTTGAGCAGCGCCACATGGTCCGCGACGCGCGGCGTCACGCGTCCATCCAGTTCGCCGATCAGCACGCTGCCGCGTCCGCCGTAATGGATCACGCCCGGCTCGATATAGTCAGACGCGAAATTCACCAGCGCCAGCAAAGTGCGTTCGGCGCCGATCTCGGCCGCGATCGCTTCGGCGTTGAGACCGTTCTGCAGCGACAATACCGATCCGTCCGGGCCGAGCTGCGGCGCGATCGTCCGCGCGGCGGCCGTACTGTGCTGGCCTTTTACCGCCAGCAGAACGCGGCGAAGCCGCCCCTTCACATGATCGGGCGTGACCGCGCGAACGGAAACGGAAAACTCCTCGATCGGACCGGTAATCTTCAATCCATTGGCATTCAGCGCCGCGACGTGGGCCGCATCGGTGTCGACCAGCAGCGGATTTGCACCGGCGCGCGCCAGATAGGCGCCGATGGTGCCGCCGATGGCTCCCGCACCCCAGATCACCACGTCGTCCATGCTGCTCGCACTCCGTCAATTCTAATGTTATGATTTATCAACGGCTTACAAACTTACCAAAGATTAATCCCGCCGACAGGACGCCGTAAGGCGCCACACTCCATCTTCCCATTCAACAACGGGGCGTCAGCGCCCTCAATCAGGTTCTCAGACGATGGAAAACTCATCAATGCCACAGAGCGTCAATCCCGCTCCGCAGCCGCGTTCGGTCCTTTCGGCCCGCCGTATTGTGTTGCTGGCCTCCGCCGCGATGCTCAGCGCCGGCGTCTTGATCTCGGGCGCGCAATTCGTGCCGGCGCGCGATACCTCCTTCCTGGCAAGCCCTGCCCTGGCAAGCCCTGCTTATGCGCAGAACGCGCAGCGTCCGGTCGGTTTTGCCGACATTGTCGAGAAGGTGAAGCCTTCGGTGATCTCGGTGCGCGTCAAGGTGGACGGCGGCCCGAAGATGACGGGCCTTGAGGGCGACTCGCCGTTCCCGCCCGGCTCGCCGATGGAGCGCTTCTTCAAGCGCTTCGGCATGCCGGATGATCAGGATGGTGGTCCGCGACCGCGCGGCCCGCGCGGACGCAACTACTCCATGGGCCAGGGCTCGGGCTTCTTTATCTCGGCCGACGGCTATGCGGTGACCAATAATCACGTGGTCGATCATGCGGAGTCGGTCGAAGTCACCACCGATGACGGGAAGACCTACACCGCCAAGGTGATCGGCGCCGATCCCAAGACCGACATCGCGCTGATCAAGGTCGAGGGGCGCGGCGACTTCCCGCATGTTGCGCTGGCCGACAAGCCCTCGCGCATCGGCGACTGGGTGATCGCGGTCGGCAATCCATTCGGCCTCGGCGGCACCGTCACGGCCGGCATCGTCTCGGCGCGTGGCCGCGACATCGGCGCCGGTCCCTATGACGACTTCATCCAGATCGACGCGCCGGTCAACAAAGGCAATTCCGGCGGTCCGACCTTCGACGTCGACGGCAACGTGATCGGCGTCAACACCGCGATCTATTCGCCGTCGGGCGGTTCGGTCGGTATTGCATTCGCGATTCCCGCCGACACCGTGAAGACGGTGGTGACCCAGCTCAAGGACAAGGGCGCGGTGACGCGCGGCTGGATCGGCGTGCAAATTCAGCCGGTCAATGCCGACATCGCCGACAGCCTCGGCCTCAAGAGCGCCGAAGGCGCGCTGGTCGCCGAACCGCAGCCGGATGGTCCCGCCGTGAAGGCCGGCATCGCCTCGGGTGACGTCATCATCGCGGTGAACGGCCAGCCGATCAAGGATGCGCGCGATCTTGCCAAGCGCATCGGCGGCATGGCGCCGGGCGCCAGCGTGAAGCTCGGCATTGTCAGCAAGGGCGCCGAGAAGACGGTCGACATCACGCTCGGTGAACTGCCGCGCGAACAGCGCCAGGCCAAGGCCGACAGCGCTGATCGCGACAACTCCGGCAGTGACGTTCCGCGTCTCGGCCTCTCGCTTGCTCCGGCCGACAAGGTCGCGGGCGCCGGTTCCGAGGGTGTCGTGGTGACGCAGGTCGAGCCCGACGGACCGGGCGCGGCGCAAGGTTTCCGCACCGGAGACGTGATCCTCGATGTCGCCGGCAAGCGCGTCACCAGCCCGGACGAAGTTCGCAAGGCGATGGCGGATGCCCGCGGCGGCGGCAAGCGCACCATTCTGCTGCGCGTGAAGTCCGGTGACAACACGCGCTTCCTCGCGGTCCCGGTTGGCCGCGGCTGAACCGCGCCGCTTGCGCGGCCGAATACCGCGCGGTTGCGCGGCGGAATATCGCACCCGCCGGAATGCGGGCGGCGAAACGAGAAGTTCGGGGCGTCCCGTCGGCAATCGTCGCCCCCGCCGGCGGAGCGAACCGGGGGACGGGCTTAGCGGCCCGTCCCTACACCTCTACGACCCGGCCTCGGCCTTCCCCGTGCCCCCCCAACCGGGCCGGGTCGAATAGGGGGCGGTGGAGCAACCCTCCGCCGCCCCCGACGTTTTTTTGTCGCGGGGAGACCGATGAGCATGGCACCTGATAATTCGCTAGACTTCCCGGCGACCCGGGTACAGCACACGCCTATGCGCCTGCTCATTATCGAAGACGACCGCGACGCAGCGGACTATCTGGTCAAGGCCTTCCGCGAGGTCGGCCATGTGGCGGATTGGGCGCCTGACGGCGAGGACGGCCTCGCGCTCGGCCTCGACGGCGGCTACGACGTGATGATCGTTGACCGCATGCTGCCCAAGCGCGACGGCCTTTCGGTCATCTCGGCGCTGCGGGCAAAAAGCGTCGAGACGCCGGTGCTGATCCTCTCGGCGCTCGGCCAGGTCGACGACCGTGTCAAAGGCCTGCGCGCCGGCGGTGACGACTACCTTCCAAAACCCTATTCCTTCTCCGAGCTGCTGGCCCGCATCGAGGTTCTGGCGCGCCGCCGCGGCGGGCGCGGCGAAGAAACCTCCTACAAAGTCGGCGACCTGGAGCTCGATCGCCTGTCCCATAGCGTGAAACGCGGCACGACCGAGATCGATCTGCAGCCGCGCGAATTTCGCCTGCTCGAATACCTGATGAAGCATGCCGGGCAGGTGGTCACGCGCACGATGTTGTTGGAGAATGTCTGGGACTATCATTTCGACCCGCAGACCAATGTCATCGATGTGCATATCTCGCGGCTGCGCTCCAAGATCGACAAGGGCTTCGCGCAGCCTTTGCTCCATACAATCCGCGGCGCCGGGTACATGATCCGTGACGGCGTTCGGTAAGCTCGTCCGGTCGACCGCATTCCGCCTGACGCTGGTCTACCTCGTCGTTTTCGCATTCTATGCTGCCGCGCTGATCGCCTATTTTGCGCTCAATACCGGCCGCCTGATCAGCGAGCAGATCACCGAGACCGTCGACACCGAGATCACCTACCTCAGCGGCCAGTACACTTCCGGCGGATTGCGCCGGCTGGTGCTGATCATCGAAAGCCGCTCGCTGCGTCCCGGCTCCAGCCTCTATCTCATCACGGCGCCGACCGGGCAGGCGCTGGCCGGCAATGTCGGCTCGCTGGCGCCCGGCGTGCTCGACCGCACCGGCTGGTCGGAGACCGTCTATCGGCGGCTCGACGAGCAGGAGAACGCCGAGCATTCTGCGCTTGCGCGCGTGGTGCTGCTCTCCGGCGGCTTCCGCCTTCTGGTCGGGCGCGATCTGGAGGAGCGCGTGCGCATGCGCAGCATCATCACGGCGGCGGCGCGCGGCTCGGTCGCGCTCGTCATCGTGCTCGGGCTGGCCGGCGGCTTCTTCGTCACGCGGCGCGTGCTCAAGCGCTTCGATGCCGTGACGGACAAGACCCAGCAGATCATGGCCGGCGATCTGTCCGGCCGCCTGCCGGTCACCGGCATCGGCGACGAGCTCGACCGGCTTGCGCTCAATCTCAACGCCATGCTCGAGCGCATCGAGGCGCTGATGCGCGGCCTGAAGGAAGTGTCCGACAATATCGCGCATGACCTCAAGACGCCGCTCACCCGGTTGCGCAATCGATCCGAAGCCGCGCTGCGCACGGCCAAAAGCGAGGCCGACTATCGCGAAGCGCTCGAATCGATGCTGGACGAATCCGACGGGCTGATCCGCACCTTCGACGCGCTGCTGATGATTGCGCGCGCCGAATCCGGTCAGGCGCGCGACAACATGATCATGTTCGATGCCGGCGACGTCGTGCGCGGCGTCTGTGAGCTCTACGAGCCACTCGCCGAGGAGAAGGGGCTGGCGATCAAGATCGACGCGCCGGAGCCCGCGATGATCAAGGGCAACCGCGAGTTGCTCAGCCAGGCCATCGCGAACCTGGTCGACAATGCGCTCAAATATGCAACGCCGGCGCCGGACACTCCCGCCGAGATCGTGCTGGCGGCGCGGCAGGAGGGCGAGCAGGTCCTGCTGACCGTCGCCGATCGCGGGTCCGGCATTGCGCCAGCCGAGCGCGCGCGCGCGATCGAGCGTTTCGTGCGGCTGCCGCAGAACATGTCCGAGCCGGGCTCGGGCCTCGGTTTAAGTCTCGCGGCCGCGGTCGCGGTCCTGCACGGCGGGGAGCTGAAGCTGGAAGACAACGCGCCCGGGCTGCGGGTCGTCATCGCGCTGCCGCGACACGCGGGCGGCTGAACCGCGCACTCACGCGGCTGTCGAAAGCCGGCACCTAACAATCTGGCATGCCGCGCGATCTTGGGCTATGCGCTGGCCTGCGGGCGCGTTCGCCCGCAGGGGTGAGACGAATGGCCGAGCCGGCGAAACGCGCCGCCAAGAAGGGCGATCCGGCGCCATCGCTGGCGGGCAGAATCAAGACCGCGCCCAAACTGTCCGCGCCGGACCAAGCGCACGCGCGCGTCGCCGAATGGCTGGCTGAAATTTCGCGCGGCGGTGCCGGCCAGGCGATCCGGCAATTGCTCGTTCCGACCAAAGGAAACAGCAAGCTCGCCGACCTGGTGGCGGCGATCGCGCAAGGCTCGCCGTATCTGTGGGATCTCATTCGCCACGACCCCGACCGCTTCCTGGCGGTGCTCGAATCCGAACCCGAAGCGCAATTCGCCGCGCTGATTGCCGAGGTCGACCGGGCAGGGCTCACCGCCGACAATGACGACCATGCGATGCGCGCCCTGCGGCGCGGCAAGGCCGAAGCCGCGTTGCTGATCGCGCTTGCCGACATCGGCGGCGTCTGGCCGGTCGAGCGGGTCACGCGCGCGCTCACCGAATTGGCCGACGCGGCCTTGCGCGCCGCCGTGCGCTACCTGCTGCGCGGCGCCGCCGCGCAGGGAAAGTTCAATCCGCGCGACCCGGCGCGGCCCGAAGAGGGCAGCGGTTACGTGATCCTCGCGATGGGCAAGATGGGCGCATTCGAGCTCAACTACTCGAGCGATATCGATCTCATCGTGCTGTATGACGAAAACGCGTCCGCGCTCGCGGCCGGAGTCGAGCCGGCTCAATTTTACGTCCGCCTGACGCGTGCGCTGGTCAAGCTGATGCAGGAGCGCACCGCCGACGGCTATGTGTTCCGTACGGATTTGCGCTTGCGGCCCGATCCGGCCTCGACCCAGATCGCAATCTCGGTCACGTCCGCGCTCAACTATTATGAGAGCACCGGACAGAACTGGGAGCGTGCCGCCATGATCAAGGCGCGCCCGACCGCCGGTGACATTGCGGCCGGCGAATCCTTCCTGCGCGAGGTCGCGCCGTTCATCTGGCGCAAATATCTCGACTATGGAGCCGTTGCGGATGTGCACGCGATGAAGCGTCAGATGGCCGCCTTCAAGGGGCATGACGAGATCGCGATCGAGGGCCATAACATCAAGCTTGGTCGCGGCGGCATCCGCGAGATCGAATTCTTCGTGCAGACCCAGCAACTCATCGCCGGGGGGCGCCATCCCGAGCTGCGCGGCCGGCAGACGCTGGCGACGCTGAAGGATCTTGCCGAAGGCGGCTGGATCAGCCGCGATGCGGCGCGCGATCTCTCGGAGGCCTATTGCTTCCTGCGCGCGGTTGAGCATCGGCTGCAAATGGTCGCCGACGAGCAGACCCACACGCTGCCCGCCGAACGCGACGCGCTCGAGCGCTTTGCGCACTTTCTTGGACATGACGGGCGCGATGCCTTCGCGGGCGCGCTGCTCGAGCGCTTGCGCAAGGTGCAGCGGCATTACGCGCGGCTGTTCGAGGATGCGCCCGCCGCCGAGGCCTCGCGCCGCGCGCTGGCGTTTCCAGCCGAAAAAGACGCCGTCGAGACGCTCGACAAGCTGGCCGCGATGGGCTTTCGCCGGCCGGTCGAAGCCAGCCAGGCGGTGCGCCGCTGGCTTGGCGGCGAATACCGCTCGCTCAAGGGCGAGTTCGCGCGCGCGCATCTCGCCGACCTGGTGCCGATGCTGATCGATCACCTCGCGCGCGCGGAAAATCCGGATGCCGCGCTGACCGCGCTCGACCGTTTCCTCGCTGGTCTGCATGGCGGCGCGCGATTGTTGTCGCTGCTGCGGCGCAATCCGGATCTTGTCGCGCTGTTTGCCTCGACGCTCGGCACCGCGCCGCGGCTCGCCGACATTTTGGCGCTGCATCCGCAGGTGATGGATGCGCTGATCGAGCCGTCATTCTTCGGCGCCTTGCCGGACGCCGAAAAACTGGCGGCGGAACTCACCGCCGCGCTTGCACGCGCGCGCTCCTACGAAGATCTGCTCGACAGCGCGCGCCAGTTCAGCCAGGAGCAGATGTTCCTGATCGGCGCGCGCATCCTGTCCGGTACCGTCTCGGCCGAACAGGCCGGCGAGGCCTTCGCGCGGCTTGCCGACGTGACGATCTGCGCCGTGCACCGGGCCGTCGCGGACAATTTCGTAGCCGCGCATGGCCGCCTGCAGCGGCAGGAATGCGCCGTGCTCGCGCTCGGCAAGCTCGGCGGACGCGAGATGACCGCGTCGTCCGACCTCGACCTCATCATCGTCTACGACTTCGACGAGAACGAGCCGCAGTCCGACGGGGCGCGGCCGCTCTATGGCACGCAATATTTCGCGCGCGTGACGCAGCGCCTGATCAGCGCGCTGGCGGCACCGACCAATCATGGCGCGCTTTATCACGTCGACATGCGGCTGCGGCCCTCGGGCCGCTCGGGTCCGGTCGCCACCATGCTCGGCTCGTTCGAGAGCTATCAGGAAAACGAAGCCTGGACCTGGGAGCATCTGGCGCTCACGCGCGCGCGCGTGGTGTCGGGTTCGCCGCAATTTGCCGCGCGGGTCGAGAAGGTCATCCGCGATGTGCTGCGCCGGCCGCGCGATGCCGAAACGATCACCGGCGACGTGGTCGAGATGCGCCGCGCGATCGCCACCGAGAAGGGCGACGCCGAGCTCTGGAACCTGAAATACGTGGCGGGCGGGCTGGTCGACCTTGAATTCATCGCGCAGTATCTGCAGCTCATCCACGCCGCCGCGACGCCCGAGATTCTCGACACCGCGACCGCGCGCGTGCTCGAGAAGGCCGCGCGGCTCGGCCTGCTGACGCCGGAAGACGCCGACGTGCTGCGTCCGGCGGTGCGGCTCTATCAGAACCTGACGCAGATCCTGCGGCTGTGCCTGCCGGGTCCGTTCGATCCAAAGGCGGCGGGCCACGGTCTGCTCAATCTGCTGGCGCGCGCCGCCGACGTTCCGGATTTCGCGACGCTCGAGGCGCACCTTGCCGAGACGCAGGCGCGCGTGCGCGCCAGCTTCGTGCGGATCCTCGGCAAGGCGCCGTAGCGCCTCGTCAGAACAATAGGACTTCAAGTAGGACTCCGTCATGCCTGGGCCTTGTCCCGGACATCCACGACTTACTTCGGCAGATTTCACAAGAAAGACGTGGATGCCCGCAACAAGTGCGGGCATGACGGAGCTATTTGAACATCCTGTACTTCGACACGCCAAACCCTTCAGCCGATCACCGCGGCGTGGACTTCATCCGGAACCTGCTCCCGGCCGTCGGAGATGATCTCCTGATCGATCGGCAAGCGCACCAGCACGATCGTGCCGACGCCGAGCGTCGAGCGGATGCGCATTGCGCCGCCATGCAGTTCGGTCAGTGATTTGGCGATCGCGAGCCCGAGACCCGAGCCGCGGTGCCGCTTGGTGAACTGGCTTTCCACCTGCTCGAACGGCTTGCCCAGGTTCTTCAGCGAATCCTTGGGAATTCCGATGCCGGTATCCTCGATGGCGATGGTGACGCAGCCGCCGGCCACGCGCGCGCGCACCGTGATGCTGCCGCCGTCTGGCGTGAATTTCACCGCGTTGGACAGAAGGTTGAGCACGATCTGCTTGACAGTGCGGCGGTCGGCACGAAGCGTCAGCGAAGATTGGATCTCTTCCTTGATCGTGAGGTGCTTTTCGGCGGCGCGCGCCGCCACCATGCGCATCGCCTCGGAGAGGAACGAGTCGAGCTCGAAGGTCTCGAGCGCCAGCGTCGTGCGCCCGGCCTCGATCTTGGACATATCGAGAATGTCGTTGATCACGTCGAGCAGGTAGCGCCCGCTTTCGCGGATGTCGCGGCAGTATTCGAAATACTTGGTATCCCCGAGCGGGCCGAACAGCCCGGACTCCATCACCTCGGAGAATCCGATGATCGCATTCAGCGGCGTGCGCAGCTCGTGGCTCATGTTGGCGAGGAAGGCCGACTTGGCCTGGTTCGCCTCCTCGGCACGGTCCTTCTGCTCCGCATAGCGTTCGGCGAGATAGGCCAGCTGCTCGGTCTGGCGTTCAAGCGCCTGTTGCGACGAGCGCAGGTCGACGACGGTCGCCTTCAGCCGCCGCTCGCTGTCGATCAGCTTTTCCTCGTGCCGTTTGAGCTCGGTGATGTTGGTGCCGACCGAGACGAAGCCGCCGTCCTTGGTGCGCCGTTCGCTGATCTGCAGCCAGCGCCCGTCGTCGAGCTGTGCCTCGAAGGTGCGCGCGCCGGGCACCGCGCGCCCCTCGCTGGAGAGCTGCATGCGCACGATCGGCTTGCTGCCAGCGGCCGAGATCTCCTCATAGGGCGTGCCCGCCGTGACCGCCATGTCGGAGAGCCCGTGCAGGCTTTGGAATTTGGAATTGCACAGCACCAGCCGGTTGCTCGCGTCCCAGACCACGAAGGCCTCGGAGATCGCCTCGATCGCATCGCTCAGCCGCATTTCGGCGGTGGCGCTTTCCTCGGCGAGGCGTTTCTGGTCGGTGATGTCGACCGCGATGCCGATGAGATGGGAATGCGGCTCGACGGGCTGCCGGACCAGCTCGAAACGCGCGCGCAGCCAGAGCCAGTCGCCGCGCGCGTGGCGCATGCGGAACATGCGGTCGACCGCCGACGTGCCCGCCTCGGACACGAGGCGCGCAAGCTCGTAGAGCTGAACGTCGTCGGGATGCACCAGCCCGCTGATTTCCCCGAACCCGAGCAACTTGTCGTGGGGCGGAAGGCCGAGAATGTCGAACATCGACTGCGACCAGAACACCCGGCCGCTCGCCAGATCCCAGTCCCACAGCCCGCACCGGCCGCGATTGAGCGCGGTATCGATGCGGCTGCGCACGGTGTCCTCGATGCTTGCGGTCTCGCGCATCAATCGCGACTGCCACAGGAATGCAAAGCCGAGCATCAGGACGACGAAGCCCGTCGTGGTGAACAGCGTGATCGCGAGCGTCGTGTCGGCGCGCCATTCGGAGAGGACCGTGGCGCGGCGCTGCGTGATCGCAATCTGGCCGAGCGGCTCTTTCAGATCGCGCAGCGCGAACAGGCTCGCCGATCCATCCGCAAGCGTCAGCTCGGTGACGCTCTTCTGGATGCTGATCGCGGCGGCGAACGGATCGCGCCCGACGGCTTCATTAAGCTTGCGCCCGACATAGCCGTTCAACGACGGCATGGTGGCGATGATCGTGCTGCTCGCGTCGGTCAGGAACACCAGGCGTCCGGCCGCGGTCGCGCGCGGCATGTCGACGCGCTCGAACGCGCGGAACGCGCGCACGACCGGATCGCCGGCATCGCCGCCCGCGACGCGGTCCATGCGATCGGCGAGAATGGTGACGATCGTGTCGAGCTCGTCCGCCGACCGGCCGACCGCCTGACGCAATCGTTCGCGAATGTCGACGAACGCCGCGACGCCGAGCGTCGCGAGAAATGCGACAATGAGAACCGGGACCGCTCGGCGCAAAAAGGGTTCTGCGGTGAGGAGCCGCCGATAGGCGGGCCTCGCGACCGCTTGTGCTAACCCCTTAATGGAATCGGAATGCGCAGACGCGCTCGCGCTTTCGGCGCGCGCCATTCAGGCCTCCGTTCGGATAGTCCCCAAAAACACCCTTCGGAAGGATGTGCCGCATCACTCCGAATCATAGCCATGAGAATCCAATTCGCCTGATTTGTATAGAGTCGGCGAATCGCCTAGGCGAAAAAAATCCACACCCGAAAACCGGCGCGTTAAAAAACAGTTAGCGGCGCGCGGCCGCAACTTATGCCGAATTCACCGGCCTTTTCGCCGACCGGATCGGCGGCCTTGCGGGTCGATCAAGGCGCGTCGAGCGAACGGGCGGTGATATCCTTGAGGTCGCGCGAGAGGCTTGGCTCGGCCGCGATGCGCCGCAGCGCCGCCTCGGCATGGCCGCGCCGGACCGGCTCGAGCGCGCGCCATGACCGGAATGCGGTGGTCATCCGGGCGGCGACCTGCGGGTTCTTCGGATCAAGCGCAAGCACGGTTTCGGCCACGAAGTGGTAGCCGGCGCCGTCGGCGCGGTTGAACTGGGTCGGGTTCGCCTGCGCGAAGCCGCCGATCAAGGCCCGGACCCGGTTCGGGTTGCCGAGCGAGAACGCCGGGTGCCGCGTCAGCGCGCGGACGCGATCGAGGGTGGCGCTTTCGGGGATCGCCGCCTGCAGCGCGAGCCATTTGTCGATGATCAGCGGGTCGCCCGCATAGCGGCGGTAGAAATCGTCGATCGCGGCCTGGCGTTCCGGCACGGCGTGGAAGGAGAGCGTCGCGAGCGCCGCCATGCGGTCCGTCATGTTGCCGGCCTGATGGTACTGCCGTGCCGCCGTCGCGATGGCCGAGGTGCCGGCCGCCGCGAGCAGATCGAGGCAGGCGTTCTTGAGCGCGCGCTGTCCGGCGCTGGCGGCATCCGGGCTGTACGGCCGGTCATCCTGCATCCGCCGGTAAGTCTCGCGCAAGGCCGGGCCGAGCCGCGAACCGATCGTGGTGCGCAGGCGGGAACGGGCCGCGAAGATCGCGTCCGGATCGACGTCGCGGCCGATGTCGCGCGCAATGTCGGCTTCGCTTGGCATCGCGAGCATCAGGGCGACGAAGGCCGGCTCGCGTGTCTCATCGGCCATGACGGTGCTGAGCGCGCCGATCAGGCCCTCGTCCTCGCGCGGCGTTCCGCCGTCGCGGATCGCTGCGACATTGTCCACCAGCAGCGCATTGGCGAGCGATTGCACCGACTGCCAGCGATTGAACGGATCGGAATCGTGCGCCGCGAGGAATTTCAGATCCTCCGCGGAAATGTTCGACGTGACCTTGACCGGCGCCGAGAAGCCGCGATTGAGCGAGAGAACCGGCCGCGCGGTCACGCCGCTGAATTCGAACGTGTGCGCCGGCTGCGTCAGCGTCAGCACGCCGCGGACCACCGGGCGCCCGTCCGCGAGCGACAGCGACATGTCGCGCCCATCCGGGCCGACCAGCCCGATCACGAGCGGGATGACCATCGGCTCCTTGACCGGCTGCCCCGGCGTCGGCGGCACCGCCTGCGCGACTTCGAGCCGGTAGGTCTGTGCCTTGGCGTCATAGCTGCCGCTCGCCATCACCTCGGGCGTGCCGGCCTGGGCGTACCAGCGCATGAACTGCGTCAGCTCGATGCCGTTGGCGTCCGCAAAGCACTGGATGAATTGATCGACGGTCGCGGCGTGCCCGTCATGACGGGTGAAGTACAGGTCCATGCCCTGGCGGAATCCCGCCGGTCCCAGCATGGTCTTGAGCATGCGCACGACCTCGGCGCCCTTCTCGTAAATGGTCGAGGTGTAGAAATTGCTGATCTCGTGATAGACGGCTGGCCGCACCGGATGGGAAAGGGGGCCCGCATCTTCGACGAACTGGTGGGCGCGCAGGCCACGCACGTCGGCAATGCGCTTGACCGGGCGCGAGCGCTGATCGGAGGTGAACTCCTGATCGCGGAAGACCGTCAGGCCTTCTTTCAGGCAAAGCTGAAACCAGTCGCGACAGGTGATGCGGTTGCCGGTCCAGTTATGGAAGTACTCGTGCGCGATGACGGCTTCAATGCTCGCATAGTCCGCATCGGTCGCGCTCTGCGGCCCGGCCAGCACCAGCTTGTCGTTGAAGACGTTGAGGCCCTTGTTCTCCATCGCGCCCATGTTGAAGTCGCCGACCGCGACGATCATGAAGATGTCGAGATCGTATTCGCGCCCGAAGGCCTCTTCGTCCCAGCGCATCGAGCGCTTGAGCGAATCCATGGCCCAGCCGACGCGCTCTTCCTTGCCGGGCTCGGCATAGATGCGCAGCGTTACGTTGCGGCCCGACATGGTGACGAAATTGTCTTCCACGCAGGCAAGGTTGCCGCCCACCATCGCGAACAAATAGGACGGCTTGGGGAACGGGTCGTGCCACATCGCGAAATGGCGCGTGGTGCCGGGGACGTCGCCGGCGTTGATGAGGTTGCCGTTGGCGAGCAGGACCGGCGCCTCGCTTTTCTCCGCCTCGATGCGCGTAGTGTAGACCGCCATCACGTCCGGCCGGTCCGGGAAGTAGGTGATGCGGCGAAAGCCTTCGGCCTCGCATTGCGTGCAGTAGGTTCCGCTCGACCGATACAGGCCCATGAGCTGCGTATTGGCCGATGGGTCGACCATCGTCTCGATCTCGAGGCGGAAAGGGCCGGCCGGCGGCTGCGCGATCGTCAGGCTGTCGGGGGTCGCGACATAGCTGTCCGCCGGCATCTCGATGCCGTCGATCTTGAGTGAGGCGAGCGTCAGACCATCGCCGTCGAGCACCACCGCGGCCGGCGCTGTCGCATCCGGGTTCGGCTTGAGCTGCAGCGCGGCGCGCACCCGGGTCGCGGTCGGATGGAGCGACACATCGAGTTCCACGGTGTCGACCAGCCAGTCCGGCTGCTGATAGTCGGCAAGGCGGACGGGACGGGCTTGTTCGGTGCGCATGATGATCCTGGTCTCGGATTCGGCTGGCTCGTTGGTCTAGAATGACCAGCCGGCAATAAAAAGGCCCAAGATTTGATGGAGGCCCCGCATGAAACATGGGGACCGGCAATCATGTCGCATAGAACCGATGGGCCATTGCGGCCTCGGCGGCAATTGTGGTTGAAATCGAGTGGCCCGGGAGAGGCAAATAAACCGAGGGAGACGTCGATGATGCGCATTCGCAGCCTGTTGTTCGGCATCGCGGCGGGCGTTGCGGCCTGCGGCGCAGCCTTTGCGCAGGGCAGCTATCCGAACCAGATGGTGCGCATCGTCGTGCCGTTCTCGGCCGGCAGCATCACCGACAACCTCGCGCGCATTCTCGCCGACAAGCTCGGCGAGATCTGGAAGCAGCAGGTCATCGTGGAGAACCGCGCCGGGCTGCCGGGCACGACCGCGGTCGCCAAGTCGACGCCGGACGGCTACACGCTGATGCTGACCTCGAACGGTCACACCATTGCGGCCGTCATCAACAAGAGCCTCCAGTTCGATCCGGTGAAAGATTTCGCCGGCGTCAGCCAGGTCGCGGCGGTGCCGATGGTGATGATCGTGCCGCCCGACTTCCCGGCCAAGACGCTGCAGGAATTCATGGCGATGGCCAAGCAGCAGCCGGGCAAGCTCAACTTCTCATCGGCCGGCGTTGCCAGCACGTCGTTTCTCTCCGGCGAAATTCTGCGGCAGAACGCCAACGTGCAGATGGTCCATGTGCCCTATAAGGGCGCGCCCGAAGCCATCACGGCGGTGATACGCGGCGATGCGCAGTTCTATTTCGCCCCGATCCCTTCGGCCGAGGAGTTGCGCAAGGACAAGAAGGTCAACATTCTGGCGATCAATTCGTCCAAGCGGATGCCGCAGCTTCCCGACACGCCGACGGTCGCGGAATCCGGCTATCCCAACTATCGCTATGATTCCTGGTTCGGCGTGATGGCGCCGGCGGGCACGCCGAAGCTAATCCTCGACAAGGTCAGCCAGGACATCGCCAAGGCGCTGCAGATGGCCGACGTGAGGGAGAAGCTCGAAACGTTGGGATCGTTCCCGGCGCCGACGACGCCGGAGCAGTTCGACGAGATCATCAAGAGCGACACCGAGCGCTACGGCAAGATCCTGCGCGACGCCGGCGTCGGCACCAACTGAACCTATTCGCCGTTCTATTCGGCGGCGGCTACCCGCCGCTCGGGCGGCTGCGGTGCATCATCGTCGAGGCGGGTCATTTTCGGACTCGACTGGCTCGCGATCAGCTTGACCAGATCGGCCTGACGCCGCACGCCGGTCTTCTCGAACACGTGGCGCAAATGCGTGCGCACCGTCGCCTGCGACAGGCGCAGCGCCGCGGCCACTTCCGGCACGCCGCCGACATCGATGATGGCGATCAGCACGCGCAATTCCGACGGCGTAAGCTGGTAGCGCAGCGCCAGCGCGTCGAGCGAGGGCGGCGTATCGCTGCCGGCGCGCTGCACGAAGACCGCGGCGACCGCCGAGTAGGGGATGCCGGCCTTGCGCCGGGCCCCCGTGGTCAGCGGCAGGACGTGCGTGACGAACTGGTCGCCGTTGCGGGCGGTCAGCTGCACGGCGACACCCTTGCCGCCAAGCGCCATGTCGCCGTCGCGCGCCGCCGCGAAGATGTCATGCAGCTCCTGATCGCCCTTGGCGTCGAACGCGACGAGCCTGCCATTGGCATGCAGCACGTTGCCGTCCTTGAGCATGTCGTTGGCGCTGGTATTGGCATGCACGAGGCGGCCATCGGCATCGACCAGGAACGCGCCGGCGTGCAGGCCATCGAGCGTGTCGGCCAGCGCGGCCGCCTGCTGCCGGTTGAGGTCGATCAGCTTGCCGATCATGACGGCACGGCGCACATGCGGGACCAGAAGACGCACGCGATGGCGCATCTCCTCGTCGACCAGCCCGTCGCGCGCATGACGCGCGATCGAGAACACCGCACGGCTTGTCGTTGTCTTGTCGAGATTGACCGACAGCACGTCACCCCATCCCTGCGGCGACATCCATTCCTTGTAGAATTCGGTCTCGATGAACTCGGGCGGCGGCAGCACGTCCACCGCGCTGTAAAGCTGCTCGACCGGAAATGACCCCGCGGCCGGCGTGAACGGGTTCAGCGCAATATATTTTTCCCAGTAAAGCTGGCCGAAGCGCGCTTCGCCGCCCCATACGAAATAGGAGTTGCCGGTTTTCCTGGCGGCGTCCTGCCAGAACAGGCTCGCGGACGGACCGCCGCGGGTAAAGCCGCAGACGCTCTTGAGGACTTTACGCCAGAGCGGCGGATCCAGCGCAGCATCATAGATGTCCGCGACGATCGCCGTGAAATCTTCAACGTCCATCGTCCCATCCACCAATGGACCCGAGAAACCAAAGCCTATCGCAAGGCGGAAATCGCCAGTGTGACGTATCTCACACGAATACGGCCAGTTGTCCCGATTTGCCAGTGCGTATGATTGCACATGAGACGTCTGCACGATGCGACGTCATCGGCGAGGATGTGTGCGGCCCTGTCGATCGGAACGGTCAAGCCGAGTCACGTCCCAGAGATGGCGGGATGGTTGCCCTCGCGGCGGTTATGCGGGGCCGGTCGGGCAGGGCTTTGTGCTCCAGCTCGTGCACCCGCTCATTGAGCCGCTCGATTTCCGCAGCGGCGAGCGTCATCAGTTGCGCGGTCTGGTGCCAGCCCTGATCCTGCAGGAAGCCGTGCCCTTCGTGCAGAGCCACAACCAGCGCTGTCTTCATGATACCCTCGCTGCCCTCGACCGCCCGCAGCGGACAGTATGCATTGAGAAATTCCCCAACGTCATCCGAATGGGTGAGGCAGCAGCGAAGCGCTTAAGTAAATCCGATTTCACGTACGGTAATGTACTACCAGGGTTCGGCGTGCCCGATGACGCGTTTGATACCGGGAAATTTACGCCGGAGTTCTCGTTCGACGCTGTCGACCTTGTCGTGCACGTCGTCCACGGTCATCGCCGCGTCGATGCGGCAATGGAAATTCACGATCTCGCCGTCCGCGGTGTCGCGCACCCGCACGTCGTGGATCTGGCTGACAAATGCGATGTCGGCGACGATGGCGACCAGCGCGGCGCGCACTTCGGCGGTACGGGCGTTCGGCGCATCGCGTCCGGAAAGCCCACGCGTTTGCAGCGGCTCGATGTGGGTTTCGACTTCCACCTCTTCGCCGAGCTCGCCGCGCACCGCCGCCTCCAGGCCGTCGGCGATTTCATGCGCTCGTCCAAGCGAGAGGCTGCCGTCGACCTCGAGGTCGAGCGAGATCGATAGCCGTCCGCCGATGGAATGAACCGTGACGTGATGCACCGCGAGGGCGCGGTTGCGCGCAATCACCATCACGCGTTCCAGCACGGTCTCGTCATCGAGCGCGCGCGGCTCGATCGCGACGTCGACCTCGGCTTCGGGCATCTCGGCGCAGATCGCCTGCGCGAGAGCGCTGCGGATTTCGGCGACGCGATCGAGCGGAAGCGTGCGGCTGACCGCAACCACGAGATCGACGAACAGCGTGGCGCCGACCGAGCGGGCGCGCACGCGCTCGATCGCCACGATGCCGCCGACGCGGCGCGCGATCGCCGAGATGCGTTCGGCCGATCCCTCGGGGGCGGTGTCGGTGAGCGTTTCGATAGTGCGGCGGCCGAGCCGCCAGCCCGCGATGAGGATGAACACCGCGACCGCGATCGCGGCCGCCGAATCCGCCCAGGCGTATCCAAGCGCGACGCCGCCGAGCCCCGCCAGCACGGCAATCGACGACCACATGTCGGAGCCGAAATGCAGCGCGTCGGCTTCCAGGGCTTCGCTCGTCGTCTCCCTGGCGACCCGATAGAGCAGGCGGGCGCGGAAGAAATCCACCACGATCGACACGATGATGACGGCGAAAGCCCAGATCGTCGCCTCGACCGCATGACCTTCGGCAAGCAGCAGCCGCTTGAGCGCCTCCCAGATGACGAACGCCGAGAGCACGAACAGCAAACCGGTTTCGATCAGCGCCGTGACGCTTTCCACCTTGCCGTGGCCGTAATGGTGCTCGGCATCGGCCGGCTTGCCGGAGATGCGCACCGCGTACCAGGTCATGACGGTGGCGGCGAAATCCAGCGCCGCATGCGCGGCTTCCGACAACAGCGCGAGCGAGCCGGACAGCAGGCCGACGACGGCCTTCGCGATCGTCAGCCCGCCCGAGGCCGCGACCGACGTCAGCGCGACGCGCTCCTTGTCTGCCTGCATCAGCTGTCCTGAGCGCTAGGCGGCTTGCGAAACGCCAAGCTCCGCCGCCGCCTCGTTCATCGCCGCGCGGTATTCCCGCATCAGCCGTTCGCAAAGCTCCGCCGTCGTCGGCACGTCATCGATACTGCCGACGCCCTGGCCGGCCGACCACACATTCTTCCACGCGCGCTTCTCGTGACTGAGCTCGAGCTGCTTCGGCGCGTTCAACAGGTCGGTCGGCACGCCGGCCGCATCGATGCTCGGCCGCAGGAAATTGCCGTGCACGCCGCTGATCGCCGCCGTGTAGACGATGTCATTGGCGCGCGTCGAGACGATCATGTCCTTGAACTCGGCCTGCGCCATGCTCTCGCGCGTCGCGATGAAGCGGGTGCCGAGATAGGCAAGATCAGCACCGAGCATGCGCGCGGCCGCGATGTGGCGCCCGGTGGACATCACGCCGGACAAGAGGATCGTCTTGGGAAAGAACGCGCGGATTTCCGGGACCAGCGCGAACGGGCTCAACAATCCCGCGTGGCCGCCGGCGCCGGCGCAAACCGCGATCAGGCCGTCGACATTGGCTTCCGCGGCCTTGCGCGCATGGCGGATATTGATCACGTCGTGAAACACCAATCCGCCATAGCCTTGCACCGCGCCGACCAGCTCCTTCACGGCGCCGAGCGACGTAATGATCAGCGGCACCTTGTGCTTGACGGAAATCTCAAGGTCGGCCTGCAGCCGCGGATTACTCTTGTGCACAATCAAATTGACGCCGAACGGCGCGGTCGGGCGGCCGGTGTCGCGTTCGATGCGCTCGAGCCGCTCGCGGATCTCGACCAGCCAGGCCTCATATCCGGCGCTGCTGCGCTGATTGAGCGCCGGGAAGGTCCCGACGATTCCGGCGCGGCAGGTTTCCACCACGAGGTCCGGGTTCGAGACCAGAAACATCGGCGCCGCGACGGCGGGAATTGCCAGGCGGCCCTGGAATTGGACGGGAATCGGCAATGTGGCCTCCGGTGCGGGATCAGCATTCAGCGAGGACCATTTCCGGGGCGACGCGCGGCGTCAAGAGCGGCGAACTGCGGCACGCGCCACGCGTGAACGCAACTCGTTCGCAAATGCAGGTCGTTGCTAGTTCTCGATGATGGCGACCGCGCGGGTCCAGCCGGCCGAAGCCTTGTGGATCTTGACCGGGAAGCACGCAACCTTGAAGCCCGATGACGGCAGCGCATCGAGGTTCGAGAGCTTTTCCATGTGGCAATAGCCGATCTCGCGTCCGGCCTTGTGCCCTTCCCAGATCAGGCTGGCGTCGCCGGTCTCCTTGAAGCGTTTGGCCGTGAAGCTGAACGGCGCATCCCAGCTCCAGGCATTGGTGCCGGTCACGCGCACGCCCTGGTTCAGCAGAAACAGTGTCGCCTCGCGCCCGAAGCCGCAGCCGCGATCGATGAAGTCCGGCTGGCCATAGGCCCTTCCGGCCGACGTGTTCATCAGCACGATGTCGAGCGGCTTGAGCTGGTAGTTTATGCCGTCGAGCGCGCGCTTCACGTCGTCGGCGCTGCAGACATAGCCGTCGGGCCTATCGAGGAAATCGAGCTTGATCGCATCATTGAAACACCATTCGAGCGGGACCTCATCGATGGTCATCGCCGGCTTGCCGTTGTCCATGGTCGGATGGAAGTGATAGGGCGCATCGAGATGCGTGCCGTTGTGGGTCGAGATCGCCACTTGCTCGACCGCCGGCCCCGCGCCGTCGGGAAGCTGGTCGCGCGTCACGCCGAATACCTGCATGAAGTTCAGCGCGCCGATATTGTGGTCGAGATAATTGATCTGCGGCAGCATGTAGGGCGGATCGGAAACGATGCCGGCCTTCAGGGCAACCGAGATATCGACGATGCGGCGCGGCATTCTTTCCTCCGGATTCGAGTATCACTCCACTGCCAGAGCAATAGCCGCATTCAATTCTTGAGGCGATACCCCGTCTTGAAAATCCAGCCGATGGCCGCAAGGCAGACCCCCAGGAACACCAGCGTCATGGCGGCGCTGATTTCGATATTCACGTCGGAGGATTCAAAGAAGGCCCAGCGGAAGCCGCTCACCAGATAGAGGATCGGGTTGAACAGCGCGATGGTCTGCCAGATCGGCGGCAGCACGTGGATGGAATAGAAGGTGCCGCCGAGGAATGTCAGCGGCGTCAGGATCAGCAGCGGGATCACCTGCAGCTTTTCAAAGCCGTCGGCCCAGATGCCGATGATGAAGCCGAACAGGCTGAAGCTCACCGCCGTGAGCAGCAGGAACGCGACCATCCAGAACGGGTGCGCGATGTGCAGCGGCACGAACAGGCCGGCGGTCGCCAGCACGATCAGCCCGAGGATGATCGACTTGGTGGCGGCCGCGCCGACGAAGCCGAGCACCATCTCGAAGTAGGACACCGGCGCCGAGAGGTGCTCGTAGATCGTCCCGATGAATTTCGGGAAGTAGATGCCGAAGGATGCGTTCGCGGTGCTCTGGGTCAGCAGCATCAGCATGATCAGGCCGGGCACGATGAACGCGCCGTAGCTGACCCCGTCGATCTCGGTGATGCGCGAGCCGATGGCGGCGCCGAACACCACGAAATAGAGCGAGGTCGAGATCACCGGCGAGACGATGCTTTGCAGCAGCGTGCGGCCCGTGCGGGCCATCTCGAAGGTGTAGATTGCGCTGACGGCTCTGAGATTCATTGTTTCTGCCCGACCAGACCGACGAAAATATCCTCCAGCGAGCT
>JBBWZU010000672.1:0-2535 GCA_039649225.1 Hyphomicrobiales bacterium
CGTCGAGCGCGGTGACGAGCGGGCGCCCGATAAAGCCCGAGGCGCCGGTCACCAGAACGCGGCGCTTGCCGGGCGTCACCGTTTGCTCCGTGCAAACGTCATCAGCAGCCAGGCCACGAGCGCGCCGCCGAGCGCCAGCGTGGCGAGATCGACGCGCGGGTCCGGCTCGATCGCACTGACGATGGCGAGCCCGGCCAGCGCGACGTTGAGCACGAACACCCGCACCACGATTTCCAGGACCGAGAAGCCGTTGTCGGTGGCGCGCTGATAGAAGTGCGTGCGGTGCGCCTCCCACACCGCTTCGCGCCGGATGATCCGCCTGCCGAGCGTGATCGTCGCGTCGGCGAGATAGTACAGCGCAAGCAGCAGCGCGGATGCCAGATGCCCCTCGCCGGCCAGCATGATCAGCAACCAGCCGAGCAGCAGACCGATCGGCAAGCTTCCGACATCGCCGAGGAAGAGGCGTGCGACCGGGCGGTTGAATGGCGCAAAGCCGATCGTCGCGCCGAGTAGCGCGAGGGCAACCAGCACGATCGGGACCGGCACAACGCCGGCAAGCCCGAGCAACGCCACGCCGGCGCTGACGGGCACCACTTCGGCGACGGTCATCCAGTCGATGCCGTCCATGAAGTTCGTCAGATTGACCAGCCACGCGACGCCGAACACCAGCAGCGTGCGTTCCAGCCAGAACGGGAGGCTCGGGATGACGCTGAAATCGCGCGGCAGCACCGCGATCACGACGCCGACGGCGGCGAGCTGGATTAGCAGGCGCGGCAGCGCGCCGAGCCCGCGGATATCGTCGACCACGCCGGTGAGCGCCAGCACGGCGGATGCGGCCGTCAGCGCCAGGAATTGCCAGTTCGCGGCGATATCGGGCGATGAGAGCGCAATGCCGAGCCAGAGGCTGGCCAGCGTTGCCGCCACCACGGCGATGCCGCCGCCCTGCGGCGTCGGCTCCCTGTGCGAGGAGCGGGCGTTCGGGCGCGCCAGCGCGTAGCGCACCATATACGGGCGCAGCACGACGATCAGCCCGGCGCTCGCCGCCATCGCGGTGATGAGCACCAGACAGAATACGCCCCACGGCAAGTCGCCCGACGCGCCGTCCCCCACTCAAGTTCCTCCAGTCGCCACCATGCGATTTTTAAGCTAAAGCGGGCCGCCCCGTCGATCCATTGAGCGCGGATGCCCAAACTTCTTTATCTTGTTACCGAGGACTGGTTTTTCGTCTCCCATTTCCTGCCCATGGCGCGGGAAGCCCGCGCGATGGGCTTCGAGGTCGTGGTCGCGACGCGCGTGCGCGAGCAAGCGATGCGCATTGAGGCGGAGGGTTTCCGCGTCGTGCCGCTGGAGGGCGAGCGGCGCAGCCTTGGCCCTGTGGAGGTGGTGCGCGCCTTTACCCGCATCGCGCGGATTGTCCGCGCCGAGCGGCCGGATCTGGTCCATTGTGTCGCGTTGCGGATGGTCGCGCTTGGCGCCTTTGCGGCGCGTTGCGGCGGTGCGCGGCGCCTGGTGCTGGCGCCGACCGGGCTCGGCACATTGTGGAGCGCGGACAGCGCGGTCAGCCACGTGGCGCGCGCGCTGCTGCGCGTCGTGATCGGCAAATGGCTGCGCGGGCCGCAGACGCGCTATCTGTTCGAGAACACCGACGACGCGCATGAGTTTGGGCTTTCCGGACCTGAAGTCACGATCGTGCCGGGCGCGGGGGTGGATCCGAACGATTTTCCGCCGTCGCCCGAACCGCCGGCGCCGCCGCTGAAAGTCGCCGTGGTGGCGCGTATGATCGCCGCCAAAGGCATCGAGGACGCCGTGACGGCGGTGCGGCGCGCGCGGGCGCTTGGCGCCGCGGTCGAGCTCGATCTTTATGGTCCGCCCGATCCGTCCAACCCGCGCTCGTGCTCCGAGGTCGAACTGACGACGTGGTCGGCCGAGCCGGGCATCGCTTGGCGCGGCCGGACCGCGGATGTCGCGGAGGTCTGGCGCACGCATCATGTCGCGATGCTGCTGACCTGGTACCGCGAGGGCGTGCCGCGCTCGCTGATCGAGGCGGCGGCATCCGGCCGGCCGATCGTGACGACGGATTCGCCAGGCTGCCGCGATCTGGTCCGTGACCACCAGGAGGGTAGGCTGGTGCCGTTGCGCGACACCGAGGCTGCGGCGCGCGCGCTTGTGGAACTTGCCGCCGATCCGGAACTTCGCAAACGTCTGGGGCAGGCGGCGCAGAAACGCTTTCAGAACGGTTATACCGAGGTCGTCGTGCGCCAGGCGGTCCGGGCGGCTTACGCTGCGTTCCGCCTGTAATCTCTTGATTCAAAACGTGTTCGGGGAGAAAAGCCTGCCGTGGTCGCCATACCGGGAGGGCCATGCTAGAGCCTGTCTGGGCAATAGGGGTGCCGAACTGCCGCGCGGCAAGCCGCGCCGGGCGGCGACGTTGGGGATGCGAATTCACATGAGTGGTGCCGCGAAGAGCGACACGGATAAGCGGGTGCGCCTGGGCGTGATCGGCGTCGGGATCATGGGCAGCAACCATGCCCGTGT
>JBBWZU010000683.1:0-7874 GCA_039649225.1 Hyphomicrobiales bacterium
GTCGGCTCGTTCCTGCGCGGAGTCGCCGCAGCCTGACAGCGGTGACGCGGCCTCAGGATCGGCGATACGCGCGCACCGGAAGGCCGCAGCCCCGCGCAAGTTGATTGGGCACGACCAAACTATCGAGCCATTCCTTACGTTTATTAAATATTCATCGCGCATCCTGCGCCCCTCAACGCGAGGGGGACTGCGGTGCTCAAACGATTCGGATTCAGCGGAATTGGCGGCCGGCTTGCCGGCGTCATTGGCCTGTTCGCCGCCGGCTTGGTCGCCGTGGTCGCCGCGCTGTCCTGGATGAACGCGAGTTCCATCGAGCAATCGCGCCGGGATCAGCTCAAGAACGTGGTCGACGCCGCCTTCGGGGCGATCGAGCGACAATACAAGGATATGCAGGAGGGCAAGATCAGCGAAGCCGAAGCGCAGGAGCGCGCCAAGGCGATCTTACGTCTCATCCGCTACAACAAGACCGATTACATGGTCGTGTTCGACGACAAGGTCATGACCTTGGTCAACGGCTCGCGCAAGGAGCTTGAGGGCGGCGACAGCTCGAAGAACGTCGATTCAACCGGAAAGCACTTCTCGGTCGAGATGGTCAGGCTCGCCCGCGACCAGGACGGCGCCTATGTGGACTATTTCTTCACAAAGCCGGGTAATGACATAAAGCTCCTCTTCCCCAAGACGTCGTTCAGCCGGCGCTTTGCGCCATGGGGCTGGACGGTGATGACCGGCGTCTACATGGACGACGTCGCCGCGCAGGTGCGCCAGACGACGCTGATCGCCGCCGGCATCGGCGCGGTGTTTCTCCTGATCACCGGCGGCATCGCCTCGGCGGTCGCGCGCGGGCTCACCCGCCGTCTCGGAGCGCTCAGCGTCGCGATGACGGCGCTCTCGGCCGGCCAGACCGATACGCCGCTGCCGCAGGCCAAGGGCAACGATCAGATCGACACCATGACGAACGCCGTTGTGGTGTTCCGCGATAACGCGATCGAGCGCAATCGCCTCGCGGCGCGTTCGGATGACGAGCAGCGTGCGCGCGCGGCGCGCCAGGAACAGATCGAGGCCCTCATCCGCGACTTCGACGCCAAGGTGAAGACGATGCTTGGCACGGTCCGCGGCAATCTGGGGGACATGACCGGAGCTGCCGGCACCCTGTCGGACGTCGCGGCGGCTGCCACGGATCGTGCAGCGGCGGCCGAGAGCGTGTCGCAATCGACCTCGCGCAACGTGCAGACCGTTGCCAGCGCGGCCGAAGAGCTCTCCGGATCGGTCGGCGAGATCGGTTCGCTGGTCGGGCGCGCGACCGAAGTCATCACCAAGGCTTCGGCCCTGACGCATAGCACCGACACCGCGATCGCGGGCCTTGCGGCCAATGCCGGCAAGATCGGCGATGTCGTCAATCTCATTCAGGCGATCGCCGAACAGACCAATCTGCTGGCGCTCAACGCCACCATCGAGGCGGCGCGGGCGGGCGAATCCGGCCGCGGCTTCGCGGTCGTGGCATCCGAGGTGAAGGCGCTGGCCAGCCAGACCGCCAAGGCGACCGACGAAATCCGCGCCCAGATCAGCACCATGCAGGAGTCGACCAAAGGCGCGGTCGACGCGATCGCGGCCATCGTCGCGACCATGAATGAAGTGCAGACCTTCAACAATTCGATCGCCGCCGCGGTCGAGCAGCAAAACACGGCCACATCCGAGATTTCGCGCAGCATCCAGGAGACCGCGCAGGGCGCCGACGAGCTCACGAGCGAATTTGCTCACGTCAGCCAGGCCATCGGCAACACCAACCGCACCGCCGCTCAACTCGGCGAGACGACTTCGCTGCTGCAGCGCGAGACCGAAGCGCTCGACAAGGAGGTCGGCTCGTTCCTGCGCGGCGTCGCGGCGGCGTAACCGCCGCTCAGGTTATCGCAGCGCGCCCAACGCGACATTCGGAACCGCGGCAGCAGGATTTGGCGCGTGCGCGCTGATGTTCTTCGGCCGCCAGACCTTGACGACGCCGAAGCGCTCGGGATGGGCGCGGTATTCGCGCGCGATGGCCAGCAGCGTGCGGTAGCGCGTCTCATGCTCTTGATAGTCCACGCGCGGGAGCTCTTCCGTCAGGCTAAGCAGCATCGGCTCGAGGATCACCATGGCGCGCAGGTGACGGGCACGACGCGAGTCGAGCTGCTCGAAGGTGAGCGCGATGACGAAACGATACTCGTCCATCGGGCGCCCGATCGCGAGGTCAATCGAGTCATCATTGGTGCATTTCTCCGCCACGAGGCTGATCAGCGGTGCATAAGTCGCGCGGTAATCGTCCTCGCGGATACGCGGAACGCGCTGGCTGCGGCCATTCTCGGTGATCCTGACGCTTGCGACCGCGTCGGTGATGCGTTCGCCGACGCCGCGCCGCATGCGCTCCACGATGGTGCGCGGCCGCGCACGCTGTTCGGCGAACATGACGACCGGATTGTCCTTGGTGGTGCGTTTCGCGGCACGGCGGATCAGCGATACCCGATAGGCATTCGGCCACACGTACCAAAGGCGGCGGTCGGCCACGAGCGTGTCGAACTTGAGGTGGTTGTCGACCACCATGTTGAGCGTGATGTTGATGGTACCGCGGTCATCCCCGCGCACATAATCGAACCAGCCGGCCGCATAGCGGCCGAGCACCGTCAGGCCCGCACTTCCCGCGCCGCCGAGCGAGCGGATGACGGCGCCGGTGATGACCGCGCCGAAATAGACCGTGAGCAGCCCGAGGCCGAACAGGAGCCCATCCGACACCTGGCTGACGTTCTCGCGCAAATATTCGAGCATGAGGAACCCCGCTGATTCCCTTATCGCCTAACATAAAAATCGCCCCGCTCGGAGGTCCGGGCGGGGCGATGGAATGTCTGGCGCTGTCGCGAGGCCGTCACATCCAATAGGGCGGCACGCTATAGTAGTCGTAGACCTGCTGAGCGCGCTTGCGGTCTTCCCAGTCCCAGTCGTTGTCGTTCGAATAGCGCGGCGCGCCCTTGAGCTGCTGGTCCGAGATATTGACCTCATAGCCGCCGAGCTGCGTGTTGTACTTCAACAGCGACCACGGCACCGGATAGTGGTCGTGTCCGATGCCGAGAAAGCCGCCGAAGCTCATCACCGCGTAACCGACCTTGCCGGACTGCTTGTCGATCATGATGCGCTCGATGGCGCCGATCTTGTCGCCGTTGGAGCGGTAGACATTGGTGCCTTCCACCTTGTCGCTGCCGATCAGCGATGCGGTTTCCCGGGTTTCTGCGGCTGCTGTCGCCATGATGTTTTCTCCTTGGTTTTGAGTGCTCTGCTCCCCTGCCCGGCCAACGGGCGCGCGCGCATGAAGTTCCCGCGCAGCTGGAATCCGGCTCAAAATGTCGCGCTTATTTCGGTCAACGTGCGATGCGGATGGCGGAGGCCGCAAGGCCTCTGGAACTGAAGCGCAAAAAGTGAATACCTAACGGCAGGACGACTCAACAGCTGGAGGGAAATTACCTCGATGATCCGACAGCTCGACGCCATCATACTGGCCGCCGCGGTCCTGACCGCATTCGTCCCGCCGGCACTCGCGCAGGACAAGGGCAGCGTCCATGCGGCGCCGCTGCCGCCGCTCGCCAATCCGGACGATCCGAAGAATCCCGCCAAGGAACTGTTCGGTCGCAAGCCGACCCCGGCCAGCATGCAGACCCGCTCGATCGGCTTCTATACCCGCGGGTGCCTTGCCGGCGGCATCGCGCTGCCGATCAACGGCAAGACCTGGCAGGTGATGCGGCTTTCGCGCAACCGCAATTGGGGCCATCCGGCGATGATCGCCTTCCTGGAGCGGCTTGCCCAGAAAGTGCCGAAGGTCTCGCGCTGGCCGGGGATCCTGGTCGGCGACATGACGCAGCCGCGCGGCGGGCCGATGTTGACCGGTCATGGGAGCCACCAGGTGGGGCTCGATGCCGACATCTGGCTGACGCCGATGCCGAAGACGCCGCTCTCGCGCGAGGAGCGCGAGGAAATGTCCGCCACCATGGTGGTCGCGGCCGACAGGCTCGATGTCGATCCGAAAGTGTGGTCGCATGAGGGGCAGTTCGCCGTGATCAAGGCGGCGGCCGAGGACCCGCAGGTCGAGCGCGTCTTCGTCAATGCGGCGATCAAGAAGGCGCTGTGCCGCGAGGCCGGCAAGGATCGCGCCTTCCTGCACAAAGTGCGCCCATGGTGGGGACACGACTATCATTTCCATGTGCGCATCGTGTGCCAGGCGGGGAGCCCGGAGTGCAAAGGACAGGAGCCGCCGGGCGAGACCGAGGGCTGCGGCCACGATCTCGACTACTGGTTCAGCGACGCCGTGCTGCATCCGCAGCCACCGAAGGAGCCGCCGAAGCCAAAGCCCCCGATCACGATGGCTGACCTTCCGGCGGCCTGCCGACAGGTGCTGCTCGCGCCGTAACACCCCATGGGTGAAACACCTCCCTGAAATGATATAGCCTCCCCGATCAGGCGCCGGCCTAAAAGGCGCCGCAGGGAGGCGATGATGATCCGTGCGATGTCGGCGGCAATTGCCGCGACCATTTTCGGTTTTCCGGCCTATGCTCAAACCATGACCAACCAAGTGAACACGCTGGCGAATGCGGCAGCGGCCGTCAGCGGCGATCCGCTGCCACGCGCAAAACCCGAAACAGCCGGGATGTCGTCCGAACGGCTCGGCGAGATCGCCAAGGTGGTCAACGGCGACGTCGAGAAGGGACGCATCCCCGGCGCCGTGGTGGCGATCGCCCGCAAGGGCAAGCTCGTCTATTTCGAGTCGTTCGGCTTTCGCGACAAGGCCAACAACGTCACGATGACCAATGACACGATTTTCAACATCGCATCGATGACCAAGCCGATGGTCGCGCTCGCGGCGCTGCAGCTTTATGAGCGCGGCAGACTGCTGATCGACGATCCGCTGTCGCTGTATTTCCCGAAATTCGCCAACATGGAAGTCGCCGAGCTCGACGCCAAAGGCGAGACCATCACCGGCAAGGTGCCGGCGGCGCGACAGATCACGCTGCGCGACCTGATGATGCACACCTCGGGGCTCATCTATGGCGGGCGCGGCAACACCGCCGTGCACAAGCTTTATCCGGCCAGCAGCAGCGCGGCCGGCGGGAGCATGAGCGGCACGGAGTTCATGGACAAGCTCGCGACATTGCCGCTGCTCAATCAGCCCGGCGCCGTGTGGGACTATGGATTTGGGCTCGACGTCCTGGCGCAAGTGGTCGAGAAGGTCTCGGGTCAGCCGATCAGCCGTGTGTTCGAGGAGAACGTCTGGAAGCCGCTCGGCATGACCGATACGGCGTTCTTCATTCCCCCCGACAAGGCCTCGCGCTACGCCAAGACGCTGCCCGTCGATCCTGACACCGGCAAGCCGCAGGGCGCCACGCCCAATCTGACAGAGCCGCTCAAGTTCGAATGCGGCGGCGGCTGCCTCTCGTCGACCGCCGGCGACTACATGCGTTTCGCGCTCATGCTGCTGAACAAAGGCAGCTATGGCGAGTCGCCTATCCTCGGCCGCAAGACCGCCGAATACATGCTGACCAACCAGCTTGGGCCGGAGGTCAAGAACCTGATGGCCAATACCGATCCGACCCGCGCCGACTACGGCTTCGGCCTCGGAGTTTCGGTGCGCACGCAGGCTGGACGCGGCCGCGTGATGGGTTCGGTCGGCGACTTCTCATGGCCGGGCGCGAGCGGTACCAATTGGTGGGCCGACCCGAAGGAAGAGCTTGCGGTCGTGTTCATGTCGCATGCGCCGGGACCGATCCGCTGGCACTATCGGCAGGTGATCAACGCGCTGGTCTATCAGGCGATCGTGGACTGAAGCAAAAAACCGGCGGGCACGCTTGCGCCTCCGCTATCGCTGCGGCGCAAACTTTGCCCGTCCTACGCATGCATCCGCCTGCGGTTCTATCCCTCCAGCGGCAGCACATTGGTGTACTTCACCTGCTCCAGCGCGAAGCTCGACTCGATCGAGCCGACGCCGTTGAGTCGCGTCAGCTTCTGCTTGAGGAAGCGCTCATAGGCGGCAAGGTCCGCGACGACGACACGCAGCAAATAATCGCGCGGGCCGGTCATCAGATAGCATTCCAGCACCTCGGGCCAGCGCGCGATCGCCTTGCTGAAGCGCTCCAGCGCCTCCTCGCGCTGGCTTTCGAGCTTGATCGACACGAACACGCTGACCGGCAACCCGACCGACTGCTGATCCAACACCGCGACATAGCGCGCGATGACGCCGGCCTCTTCCAGCATGCGGACGCGGCGCAGGCAGGGCGAGGGCGACAGCCCGACCTTCTCGGAGAGGTCCGCGATGCTCATGCGGCCGTCCTGCTGCAACAGGCCTAGAATTTTTCGGTCGATGGCGTCGAGCGGCGCGTTCGGCATGAAACGACCTTTTTTAGCGCTTGAATTAGCCGATCACGCCAATTCTACCGGATAGCGTGCACGATTTTAACGGGAAACGCCACGCCCACCATGCGAAATCTACGCTAGAATAATGCGTCGCGACGCTGCCGGAGCCCGATCATGGCGAAGAGACAAGCGAGCCCGAACACGGCCGAGCTGAAAATTCTCGCCGAGCTCGAGAAGAAGGTGCTCTGGCTTTCGAGCTGGACCATTCATCATGCCAATCATGTGCGGGCGAGCAGCGACGCCCTGAAGGTCGGCGGCCATCAGGCCTCATCGGCTTCGCTCGCCACCATCATGACGGCGCTTTATTTCCACGTGCTGCGACCGCAGGACCGCGTCGCCGTGAAGCCGCACGCATCGCCGAACTTCCACGCCATCCAGTACCTGCTCGGCCAGCAGACGCGCGAAAAACTCGAAGCGTTCCGCGGCTACAAGGGCGCGCAGAGCTATCCGTCACGCACCAAGGACGTCGATGACGTTGATTTCTCCACCGGCTCGGTCGGCCTCGGCGTCGCGCAGACGCTGTTCTCCTCGCTGACGCAGGACTATGTCCGCTCGCACTTTCCGACCGACCGGCCCGAAGGCCGCATGGTCGCGCTGGTCGGCGATGCCGAGATGGACGAGGGCAACATCTTCGAGGCGCTGCTGGAGGGCTGGAAGCATGGCGTGCGCAATTGCTGGTGGGTGATCGATTACAATCGCCAGAGCCTCGATGCCGTCATCCGCGAGGGCCTGTGGGAGCGCTACCAGACGCTGTTCCGGAATTTCGGCTGGGACGTCGTCATCGTCAAATACGGCTCGCTGCAGGAAACCGCCTTCAAGGAGCCGGGCGGCGAGCGGCTGCGCAGCTGGATCGACAATTGTCCAAACCAGCTGTACTCGGCGCTGGTGTTTCAGGGCGGCGCGGCCTGGCGCAAGCGCCTGAATGATGAGCTCGGCGATCAGGGCGAAGTTTCCAGGCTGATTGAAAAGCGCACCGACGACGAGCTCGCGCGGCTGATGGGCAATCTCGGCGGGCACGACCTGCCGGCCGTGATCGAGGCGTTCAAGAACGCCGACAGTGACCGGCCGACCTGCTTCATCTGCTACACCATCAAGGGCTCGGGCCTGCCGCTCGCCGGCCACAAGGACAATCACGCCGGCCTGCTGACACCCGCGCAGATGGAAGGCCTGCGCACCACGATGGGTATCCGGCCGGGTCACGAGTGGGACACGTTCGAAGGGCTCACGACGCCGGCAAGCGAATTGCAGGCGTTTCTCGACCGCGTGCCGTTCGCCACCAAGGAGCCGCGCCGCCACGTCGCGCCGCACGTCGCGGTGCCCTCTGAGCTTGCCGTCACGATCCAGCCGACGATGTCGACGCAAATGGGCTTTGGTCAACTGCTCAACGAGCTTGGCCGCGGCGACTCGGACTTCGTCCGTCGCATCGTCACCACGGCGCCGGATGTCACGGT
>JBBWZU010000691.1:0-4275 GCA_039649225.1 Hyphomicrobiales bacterium
AGCTGCGCGACGGCAGCTTCGATTTCCCGAAATTGCAAAATCTCGCCAACGAGATGACGAGCGCGGCTTCGAGCCAGACCGGGCTGCAACGTGTCCTGACCACCTTCCGCTCGGACGCGCCGCAATATCGCATCGATGTCGACCGCGTGAAGGCGCAGACGCTGCATGTCAGCGTCGACCAGGTGTTCTCGACGATCCAGACCTTCATGGGATCGACCTACGTGGTGCAGTTCAACAAATTCGGCCGCACCTTCCAGGCCTACGTGCAGGCGGACGCGCCGTTCCGGCTGCGGCCGGAGGACATTGCGAGCCTGACGGTGCGCAATCAGCAGGGCGGAACGGTGCCGCTCGGCACGCTTGCCAGCATCGTGCCGACCACCGGACCACCGCTGATCAGCCTCTACAATCTCTATCCCGCCGCGACCATCATCGGCTCGCCGGCGCAGGGCTTCTCGACCGGCCAGGCGATGACATTGATGGAGCAACTCGCCGGCCGCACGCTGCCCGCCGGCACCGGTTACGAATGGAGCGCGCTGTCGTATCAGGAGAAAATCGTCGGCAACCAGATGTATCTGGTGTTCGGCATGGGGCTGCTGCTGGTCTATCTGGTGCTCGCCGGCCAATATGAGAGCTGGTACACGCCGCTTTCGGTCGTGCTGTCGGTCCCGCTCGCGCTGGTCGGACCCGCCTCGATCCTGACTGCGCTGAAGATCGACGCCAATCTTTATGTTCAAATCGGCTTGATCCTGCTGATCGCGCTCTCGGCCAAGAACGCCATCCTGATCGTCGAGGTCGCGCGCGAGCGGCGCCTGCAGGAAGGCCACTCGATCATCCAGTCGGCCGTCGAGGCCGCCCAGGCGCGCTTTCGTCCGATCCTGATGACATCGATTGCCTTCATCCTGTCGGTCGTGCCGCTGGTGCTGGCGAGCGGCGCAGGCGCCAGCGCGCGCAAATCGATCGGCATCACGGTGTTCACCGGCATGATCGCCTCGACGTGCCTGGCCGTGCTGTTCGTGCCCGCGCTGTTCGTGGTGATCCAGCGCTATGAGGAATGGCGCAAGCGCCGCAGGGCGCCGAAGGCTGCCGTGGCCGCGGCGGAGTGACGCGTTCTCGCGATGTCGTGATGGTGACAAACCGCCCAATACCGGCAAGATAGCGTCAACATGGCGCCAAGCGCCGGCGACGACGGGGGGACGCATGGAACGCATCTGGCTCAAGTACTATCCGTCCGGCGTGCCGACCGAAATCGACACGTCGCAATATGCCTCGCTGGTCACGCTGATGGAGGAGAGCTTTGCGAAGTACCGTGATCGCAAGGCTTTCATCTGCATGGACAAGTCGATCACGTTCGGCGAACTGGACGCGATGTCGAGCGCCTTCGGGGCCTATCTCCAAAGCACAGGTTTGAAGTTCGGTGACCGCGTCGCCGTCATGATGCCGAACGTTCTGCAGAATCCGGTGGCGATCGCCGGCATCCTGCGCGCCGGCATGACAGTCGTGAACGTCAACCCGCTCTACACGCCGCGCGAGCTCGAACATCAGCTCAACGACTCGGGCGCCGAGGCGATTGTCATTCTGGAGAATTTCGCCAACACGCTGGAAAAGGTGATCAAGAACACGCGCGTGAAGCACGTCGTTCTGGCGAACATGGGCGATCTGCTCGGCTTCCCGAAGGGCGCAATCGTCAACCTGGTCGTGCGCAGGGTGAAGAAGATGGTGCCGGCCTATTCGCTTCCCGGCGCGGTCCAGTTCAAGGCAGCCCTCGCGGCAGGCAAGGGCAAAGCGCTGAGCACGCGCGCGATCGGCCCGGACGATGTGGCATTTCTGCAGTACACCGGCGGCACAACGGGTGTCTCGAAAGGCGCGACGCTGCTTCATCGCAATATCGTGGCGAACATGCTGCAGAACGACGCGTGGCTGCAGCCGGCCTTGCGCAAGGAACCGAAGATCGATCAACTGTTCATCGTCACCGCGCTGCCGCTCTATCACATCTTTGCGCTCACCGCCTGCTTTCTGCTCGCGATGCGCGCCGGCGGCGTCTGCCTGCTGATCCCCAATCCGCGCGACATCCCCAATCTCGTGAAGGAGCTTGCCAAGTACAAGATCAACTTCTTCCCGGCGGTCAACACGCTTTACAACGCGCTGCTCAACAATCCGGATTTCGGCAAGGTCGATTTCTCGATGCTCAAATCCTCCAATGCCGGCGGCATGGCGGTTCAGCGCGCAGTCGCCGAGCGCTGGCTCAAAGCCACCGGCTGCCCGATCGTCGAGGGCTATGGACTATCCGAAACTTCTCCGGTGCTGACATGCAATGCCGGCGACAGCACCGAGTTCACCGGGACGATCGGCTTCCCGTTTCCCTCCACGGAGATCTCGATCCGCGACGATGCCGGCAATGAAGTGCCGCTCGGCCAGCCGGGCGAGATCTGCGCGCGTGGCCCGCAAGTCATGGCGGGTTACTGGCAGCGGCCGGACGAGACCGCGCAGGTGATGACCAAAGACGGGTTCTTCCGCACTGGCGACATCGGCGTGATGGATGAAACGGGACGCATGAAGATCGTCGACCGCAAGAAGGACATGGTGCTGGTTTCGGGTTTCAACGTCTACCCGAACGAAGTCGAGGACGTGATCGCGATGCATCCGGGCGTGCTCGAATGCGCGGTGATCGGCGTGCCGGATGCGGTGTCCGGCGAGGCGGTAAAGGCTTACGTGGTGCGCCGCGACTCGACGCTCACCGAGGAGGAACTGAAGACGTTCATCGCCGAGCGGCTGACCGGTTACAAGCGTCCGCGTCACATCGAGTTCCGCGCCGAATTGCCCAAGACCAATGTCGGCAAGATCCTGCGCCGCGCGCTGCGCGACGAAGCGACGGCCAAGCCGTAAGAGGGCGTAAAAACGCGCCCGCGACGGCGCCGCGGTTAATCATTCGTAAACGTCACAGTCACAATTTAGACGCAGCGATTCGCAATTCTAACAGCGGCTCAGCGGCGATCCATCATGACTCGATTTCGGACCAGCATCCTTGTGCCCGCGATGGTCGCGGGCGCGCTTGCCGTTGTGGCGCCCGCGCGCGCACAGACGTCGGAATCCGAACTCGTGATGCGGATCAACCGGCTCGAGAATCAGGTACGCCAGCTCACCGGCACGAACGAGCAGCTGCAGTACCGCAACCAGCAACTCGAAGAGCAGCTTGCACGGCTGCAACAAGGCGGCGCGCTGCCCGCGCAATCGCGCGGTCCGGCGGCGCCTGCTCCCCAGGCGCAGCGCGCTCCGCAGGCGCAGTACGCGCCGCCGCCCCAGCCGCAGTATTCGCCACAACCGCAATACGCGCCTCAGCCCCAATACGCGCCTGCGCCGCAGGTCGCTGCGCAATCGCCGCAAGCCTATCCGCAGCAAGGCTACCCGCAGCAGGCTGAGGGCTATCCGCCAGGACCGCCACCCGGACCTGCATCTGCCCGCGCCCGCCGTGGTGATGCGTTTGATCCGAGCCAGAATCCGAACGCTGCCGGCGCGCCGCGCGCGCTGGGACAGCCCGGAACCGTCGCCCCTCCGCCGCCACTCGAAGAGGAAGAGGGTGAGCCGCCCTACGTCGGTGCGCCCGGCGGCCGTCAGGCCGGCGCCCCGCTCGATATCGCGACCATGTCGGAGGAGGCCGCCGGCGCGCCACCGCCGCGCCGCGAGATCCGCCAGATTCCTGGTGCGCTGCCGGCGGTTGCGCCGCGCAATCCTCCCGGCCAGCAGATGGTCATGGCGCCGTCGAATACGCCGAAGGACGAATACGATCTCGCCTACGGCTATGTGCTGCGCAAGGACTACGCGCTCGCCGAGGAGTCACTGCGCGCATTCTTGAAGAAGCATCCGGCCGACCGGCTGGCGCCCGACGCCAATTACTGGCTCGGCGAAAGCATGTTCCAGCGTCAGCGTTATCGTGAGGCGGCGGAATCCTTCCTCAATGTGTCGACCAAGCACGAGTCCTCGGCCAAGGCGCCGGATTCGCTGTTGCGGCTCGGTCAGTCGCTCGCCGCGCTGAAGGAAAAGGACGCCGCCTGCGCGACGCTCGGCGAGATCGGCCGCAAATATCCCAAGGCCACCGCCAACGTGAAGCAGGCGGCGGAGCGGGAATTGAAGCGCGCCGGCTGCTGATCTCTCTGTCTGTTCCAATCGCATCGAATTGTGATTACTGGATTGCCCGCATGCGCGGGCGGTAACGGTGCCGATGCGTTCTCCCGCGGCGAATGACCCTGTTTCGGAAGCCGAAGCCGCAAGGCTGTTCGC
>JBBWZU010000703.1:0-3692 GCA_039649225.1 Hyphomicrobiales bacterium
TCGAGGCGCAGCGCCGCGAGGTGCTGCACAAGCTGGCGAGCGATTTCGAGGGCGCTGTCGGCACCGTGGTCGGCGCCGTCGGCACCGCGGCCGCCGAGCTGGAAAATGCCGCCCATTCGCTCACCAACACGGCCGAGACCACCGAGCAACTGGTCATGGTGGTCGCCGATGCGTCCCAGTCGGCGTCGGCCAACGTGCAGACGGTCGCGTCCGCGTCCGAGGAAATGGCGGCTTCGGTCGCCGAGGTCGGGCGCCAAGTGCTGGAGTCGAGCAAGATCGCCAGCGAAGCGGTCGAGCAGGCGCGCCAGACCGACATCCGCATCAACGAGCTGTCGCAGGCGGCGAGCCGCATCGGCGATGTCGTGAAACTGATCACCGCGATTGCGGAACAAACGAACCTGCTGGCGCTCAACGCCACCATCGAGGCGGCGCGCGCCGGCGAGGCCGGCCGCGGCTTTGCGGTCGTCGCCCAGGAGGTCAAGGCGCTCGCCTCGCAGACCGCCAAGGCGACCGACGAAATCGGCACCCAGATCGCCAGCATGCAGCACGCGACCGCCGACTCGGTGGCGGCGATCAAAGCGATCGGCACCACCATCAACCGCGTCTCGGAGATCGCAACCGTGATCGCCGCGGCGGTCGAGGAACAGGGCGTCGCCACCGAGGAGATCGCCCGCAACGTGCAGAACGCCGCCAAGGGCACGATCCAGGTCGCCGACAATATCGGCGATGTCCGCACCGGCGCGAAGGAGACTGGCGCGGCTTCAGCACAAGTGCTCGGCTCCGCCAAGGCGCTGTCGGCCGAAGGCGGACGGCTGAAGACCGAGGTCGCGAACTTCCTGCAGACCGTCCGGGCCGCCTAAGGCATTGCTCAAGCCTGCCCCGCCCTCCCCGATCACGGGAAGGGCGGGACGGGTCCGCGGTCCGGATACGTCATTGCTCTGGTCTCGGCTTTCCCGATTTCATCGCCGCCGCATTTTCCGAATTTGCCCAACGCGATTTGAGCCGTTATAGGAAGCCGCCCGCCGGCATCCCGGCTTGTCCATCTGATCCTGTTGACGCGGTTCGCATGCCCAAAATCACCTACATCGACAGTGACGGCACCGAGCGCGCCGTCGACGCCGAGACCGGCTCAACCGTCATGGAAGCCGCGATCAAGAACGGCGTCCCAGGCATCGAAGCCGAATGCGGCGGCGCCTGCGCCTGCGCGACCTGCCACGTCTACGTGGAAGAGGAATGGCGCGAAAAGACCGGCGGCCCCTCGCCGATGGAAGAGGACATGCTGGATTTCGGCTACGACGTGCGGCCGAACTCGCGCCTCTCCTGCCAGATCAAGGTGACCGACGCGCTCGACGGGCTGGTCGTGCGCGTGCCCGAGCGGCAAGCTTAAGGGAGCGAATAGAGAGTAGCGAATAGCGAATAGAAATTCACGATCACACTATTCGCTATTTCCTATTCGCTATTCGCGCATTCTCAACTTCTCCAGCCGCGCGATCATCTCCTCCAGCAGCGGCCGTGCGCGCCGCGTCTCGACATCGATCAGCACCACGGTGGCGCGCGCGGTCGCGACGCAAACACTGTCGCGGAACAGCGCCTGCGCGAAGGTGTAGGACGAACGCCCGATCTCGGCCGTGGCAATGCCGATCTGCACCGTGCCGGGCCAGTGCAGTTCTTTGAGGAAATTGATGTCGAGCCGCGCCAACACCGACGTGGTGCCGGGCGGGCTGAGCATGTTGCCCGGCTCGCGCAGGAACAGCACGCGTCCGGTCTCGAAATAGGTCGAGAACACAGTATTGTTGACGTGGCCCTGCGGGTCGAGGTCGCCGAAGCGGATGGTATCGGTCGCCTGGCCGGGAAATTGCTCCAGCCGCGGCACCACACGCACGGCTTTGGGTCGTTCGTTCAAGTCGAAATCTCCAGTCTTTCCAAAGCACTATGACACGTTAGACATGATCTCATTCAACCACGCGACGGCCGCGTATTTTATCTTCCCCCGCCACATTTGAGCGGCTAGACAAGTCGCCCATACAAACAAACCTGCGTTCCGCAAAGGGTATTCCGGCTGTGCTGACCAAGACGGACGTGATCAAGACCGACGCGCTGATCATCGGCGCGGGCCCCGTTGGCCTGTTCGCAGTATTCGAACTCGGCCTGCTCGACATCAAGGCCCACCTCATCGACATCCTCGACAAGGTCGGCGGGCAGTGCGCCGAGCTCTACCCTGAGAAACCCATTTACGACATTCCCGGCATTCCGGAGATTTCCGGCAAGGGCCTGTCCGACGCGCTGATGGAGCAGATCAAACCGTTCGGGCCGACGTTCCATTTGAACGAGATGGTCGAGAACGTCGAGAAGATCGGCGACCCGCTGTTCCGCGTCACCACCAATGCCGGCCAGATGTTCGAGTGCAAAGTGATCGTGGTCGCGGCCGGCGGCGGCTCGTTCCAGCCCAAACGCCCGCCGATCCCGGGCATCGAGGCCTACGAAAGCAAGTCGGTCTACTACGCGGTGCGCCAGATGGAGGCGTTCCGCGGCAAGCGCCTGCTGATCGCCGGCGGCGGCGATTCGGCGCTCGACTGGACGCTCAACCTCGCGCCGCTCGCCAGCCACCTCACGCTGCTGCATCGGCGCGCCGAATTCCGCGCCGCGCCCGACAGCGTCAACAAGATGATGAAGCTGGTCGGCGAGGGAAAGATCGACCTCGTGCTCGGTCAGGTCACCGCACTGGAGGGCGCCGACGGCCAAGTCTCGAAGGCGATCGTGAAGACCAACGAGGGGTCGGACTTCCACATCGCCTGCGATGCGATCCTGCCGTTCTTTGGACTGACCATGAAGCTCGGCCCGGTCGCCAATTGGGGCCTCGATCTTCAGAGCAACCTCATCCCGGTCGGCACCGAGACGTTCGAGAGCAACATCCCGGGCATCTTCGCGGTCGGCGACATCAACACCTATCCGGGCAAGCTCAAGCTCATTCTCTCCGGCTTCCATGAGGTCGCGCTGATGTCGCAGAAGGCGCACCGCTACGTCTATCCGGACAAGCGCCTGGTGTTCCAGTACACGACCTCGTCCACCAGCCTGCAGAAGAAGCTCGGCGTCGCGTAATACGCGCCGTCACTCCGCCTTGATGCCGGCGGCGCGCGCGACCGCCTGCCAGTCCGCGATCTCCTTTGCGATCCGCGCGGCGAACTCAGCCGGCGTGCCGCCGCCCGGCGACATGCCCTGTTGCGCCAGCCGCGCGATCAGCTCCTTGTCGGCAAGCGCCTGGTTCACCGCGACGTTGATGCGGGCAACCACGTCGCCCGGCGTGCCGGCCGTGGTCAGCAGCCCGACCCACTGCGTTGCCTCGAAATCCGCAAAGCCCTGCTCGGCAACGGTCGGCACGTCAGGCAATTGCGGGTCGCGCGCGCGACCGCCGACGGCGAGAACCTTGAGATTTCCCGCCGCGATCTGCGGCATCGACACCAGCGGCGACAGCACCGTGAACTGCGCATCGCCGGCGACGACGGCCTGGACGGCAGGCGTGCCGCCGCGATACGGGATCTGCTCCATCTTGATGCCGGCGCACTGGCTGAACAGCTCGGTGACGAGATGCGTCTGGCTGGCGGCGCCCGGCGTCGCATAGTTCAGCTTGCCGGGTCTTTCCTTTGCCAGCGCCACAAACTCGCCGAGCGATTGCGCCGCGACCTTTGGATTGA
>JBBWZU010000706.1:0-6233 GCA_039649225.1 Hyphomicrobiales bacterium
CCGGCGAACACCACCAGCGGCAGGCGGGCGCGAACCGCGGCCGGCAGCGCCGTCATCAACTGGGTCACGCCGGGGCCGCAGGTGACCGAGGCCACCGCGACCTTGCCGGTTGCGACGTTGTAGGCTGTCGCCGCCGCGACGGTCGCGTGCTCGTGCCTGACGTGGACGGTATGCACGCCGGGCAGTTTGGCAAAGGCGGTGCACCAGTGCATGTTGCCGTCGCCCATCAGGACGAACTGCGTGTCGACGCCTTCCGCAAGGAACGCTTCCGCGAGGGCTTCGTAGAGTTTGGGCATGGGCGCAATACTGCTTGGATTATGAGGGGATCTGGTACTCAACAACCATACCCGCCGACGCTCGGTCAATTCAATCGAAGCGCACTGCTGCTGTGCGCTACCCGAGGCCCGCAACCAACGGCGCCCTCATCCTCGGCATGAGGTGGGAGTTTGATTGCACGTCGTGAAAACCGAAAAAATCACAGCCGCGCGATGCTGCGGCGGCATGAAGGAGCAATCCATGCGCGATCCAAACGCCGTCATCTCGACGGATGAGCTCGCCGCGCTTCTCCACCAGGCCGAAGTGCGCGTCTATGACTGCACGACTTATAACAATCCGCCGCCTCCCGGCGTCGATCAGCCATACATCCCGGTGCCGGGGCTTGCCACTTTCCGCGAGGCACACATTCCCGGTGCCGACTTTCTCGACCTGCAGGGCGAATTCTCCGACAAGAGCCGGCGCCACTGGTTCATGATGCCCAAGGACGTTGCGCAGCTGGAAACGGCTTTCGCGCGCCACGGCATCGGCGAGGGCGTGCGTGTCGTGCTTTACAGTATCGGCAACATGATGTGGTCGACCCGTTTCTGGTGGATGCTCCGCTCTCTCGGCTTCGACAATGCGGCCGTGCTGGATGGCGGCTTTGACAAGTGGAAGGCAGAAGGCCGCGCGACCGAGAGCGGCGATCCGAAAGGTTATCCGGTTGCGACGTTCAAGGCGCGGCCGAGACCGGGATTGTTCGTGGACAAGCACGAGACGATGGCCGCCATCGGCGCTCCGGGCACCGTCATCGTGAACGCGCTCGGCCCTCAGTTCCATCGTGGCCTGGAGCCCAGCCGATACGGCCGCCCGGGACGCGTGCCCGGCAGCGTCAACGTGTCGGCGGCGACCCTCATCGACCCGGCGACAAAAGGCTTCACGACGCTTGGCGATGCGGCCGAGAAATTCGCGGCGAGCGGCGTGACGAAAGACCGGAAGGTCATCTGCTATTGCGGTGGCGGCATCTCGGCCACTGTCGACCTCTTCCTCATGCATCAACTCGGTTACGACGACCTCGCGCTCTACGATGGCTCAATGGGAGAGTGGGCGAGGGAACCGGACCTCCCGATCGAGACAGGCTGAGGTCTTCGAGGATTTAGGCACCGCGGCGGCGGAGTTACGGACAGAATTACGGTGACGGTCACAGTAATTCTATGAGCCGCATGTCCGGATTGGGCCCGATCCGTTCCATTTCGGCAGAAGGCCGAAAGTTAACTGTGATCTCGGGCCCAAGTTGTATCCGGGCAACACATTTGGAAAATAGTGATAGCCTACGGTTTTCGTCCTGCGCGCGACCCATTTTTAACCGAAAATGAGCTTTGCTGGCGCCTGTCCAGCCTGATGGCATTGGAGCCTTGAACGAGGTAGCGGGGAGAGGGGCAATGAGCCCGCAGCGATTCGCCGTATTATCGGTGCTGTGCGGAACGCTCGTTCTCAACGGTTGGGTTGCTGCTGGGCTGGTTGGTCTCGGTTCGCCGGCCATCGAAAACGGGGCAGCGCGGATCGCCGTCGACACGCCACGCGCGACCGCAATGGCCAAGGACAGTGTCGATAGTGTCGTCGTTCCCGATACGGGGATCATCGACACTGCTTTGCCAGACCCTCATGAGACGCTGCCGCCGGCGCGGATCGCTTCAGCGAGCACGACTGATCCAGTGCAAAACGACGTCAAGGCGCCGGCGCCTCCTGCCGAAGTCGCCGAGGTAGGGCGCGTCGGCGCCGCTTTGCCAGACCCTCATGAGATGCTGCCGCCTGCGCGGATCGCATCGGCGAGCACGCCTGATCCAGTGCAAAACGACGCCAAGAAGCCGGCACCTCCAGTCGAGGTCGCCGGGGCAGGGAGCGTCAGCGCTGCTTTGCCAGATCCTCAAGAGATGCCGCCGCCGGTGCCGATCGCGTCGGCGAGCACGACTGATCAAGCGCAAAACAACGTCGAGGCGCCGGCGCCCTCGGCTGAAGTCGCCGGGATAGCGAGCGCCGGCGCTGCTTTGTCCGATCCTCAAGAAACGCCGCCGCCGGCCAAGCCGCCCGTCCGGCTCGTGTCGCTGTTCAGATCTGAGCCGTTGGAGGAGGACCGGAAGCCGGCCGTGCGCCCGGTTGAAACGCCCAACGAATGCCTCGTGGCCGAAATCTGCATCGACGATGACCTCTGGTCGTTCTACGAGCGGACGCCTAAAGTCGACACGAACAAGGTGATGGAGCGCATCAAGGCGACAGTCAAGAAGAAGGGCAAATTGCGCACCGTCATCAAAAGCATTGCAAAGTACGTCATCGGGGACTTCACGTGGAAAGATCCGATGGCGGCGCAGAGAGCCGGCATGTCGGTCAAAGATTATGTGATCGGAGGCATGGATCGTGGCTTCAAGCTGAAGCTCTACCGCGCGCTCCGCGCGATGGACGACGCCGGGTTCATGCCGGGGATAACCAGCGCATTCCGCGACGATTACCGCCAGTCGATCGCAAGCGGCAACAAGGCCGCGAGCGATAGCTCATATCATGGCGGCAGCCTGCGCGGCGGCTACGGCCACGGGCTTGCGGCCGATCTCGTGAGCACCAAGGGCGAGACCCGTCTGGAGCGATTCGCCTCGACCGTGCAGCTGTGGAAGTGGATTGATGCGCGCGAGAAGGAACTTGGGATCGGGCGCCCGTACCTTGATCGAGATCCGCCGCATGTCGGGCCGATCGATGGCAAGGAGTATGCCGCCAAGCGCGGCGGAGCGAGGGCGAAACTCGCGGCGTCAATAACGAACAGGCATCATCCGGTCGCCATGGGTGGTCGTCCGCACGTGATGAGACCCGCAAAAAAAGCAGGATCGGTGAAAGTCGGAAGCATCTGAGAGTGAGAAGCATCTAGGGGCGCATGACGTCGCTTTCCTTGAATCGCAATCACAGAAGAACAGGCCATGGCACGCGCCTTGCCATTGCGGGTCTGCTGACCCTGATCGCCGCAGCTGATCCCGCCGATGCGGCCAGCGGCCGGAGACAACGTTCTGTAGAATTCATGGACTCGCGGACCGCCGGCGAGCCGATCATCGCAATTGTTTCATTACGCAGTCAGCAGATCACGGTCTACGACGCAAAAGGCTGGATCGTTCGCGCGCCAGTGTCGAGCGGCCAGAAGGGACGTGAGACACCAGCAGGCATTTTCAGCGTCATCCAGAAGAATGCCGAGCACTATTCCAGCCTGTATGACGATGCGTATATGCCGCATATGCAGCGCATCACCTGGTCCGGCATCGCACTCCATGGGGGTGTTCTGCCAGGTCATGCGGCGTCCCATGGCTGTGTTCGCATGCCGTTCGAGTTCGCGGCGGATCTGTTCGATGCGACGCGGGTGGGCATGCGCGTCATTGTGGCACCCCATGACGTGACACCTGTTGAGATCGGGCACCCGTCGTTGCCTTCCGCAAAGACGGACACCGGAGCGATCGCTGCTGCCCGTTCGGCGGAGGCCGAGGAGGCTGCGAGAAAGGCGGATCAGGCAAGGCCTGCCGCTGTGACGGCTTCGCGGGAAGCCGCGCAGGCCATGACCGCCGTGCGCGTGGCGGAAAATCTGAAGCTGAGAGCGGAGGCAGAATTGGCGTCCGCCGAAATGGCGCTCAGCGCCGCGAGCTCGCCCGAAGCCAAAGGTCGGGCCGAGGACACCAAGGCAAAAACGATCGCCAGGATCGCCGAGTTGGAGACGAGATGGGCGGCCGCAAAGGCAGAGCTGCAACCGAAACTCGATGCCGCGGCCTCAACGCGTGAAGCAGCAGTTGCGGCAGAAGCCGCACGGGTTGCTGCCGCCGAAGCCGCGCGCGCGGCAGCGCGCGCGCGCGAGCCGATATCGGTATTCATCAGCCGCAAGACGCAGCGCCTTTATGTGCGACGCGCGTTTGAACCTGTCATGGAAAGCCCGGTGACGATCGTTGATGCAGATCGCCCGATCGGTACGCATGTCTTTACCGCGATGGAACGTAACAGCGATACGGATATGCGGTGGAGCGTCGTCACACTGGAGGAGGGACGTCCGCAAGCTATCGTCGAGCCACAGGGCCGCGGGCAGGTGAATCGTGATCAGCATGCCAAACTGATCTCGCGTGACGCCGGCGTCGCGAAAACAGCATTGGACCGGATTGCAATTCCGCAGGACGTCTTGGAACGGCTCGCCGGGTTGGCTTCGCCGCGGTCATCTCTGATCATCTCAGATGAGGGCTTGAGCTCCGAAACCGGCAAGGGGACGGATTTCATCGTACTCTTGAGTGGCGAGCCGCAAGGAAGCCTCAAGATGCGTCGACGCGCTCCGGCGCAAGCCCGTTACGACTCCCAATTCGGTCGCCTGCCTTGGCGGCGCGCGCCATCCTGGGGTCGGTATTCCATTTGGTGAAGCCCTCATAAAGCACGCCAGAGCGAACGTCGTATCCGCCGGCGAGGGCAGGGAGGTCCCGGCAGCGGTGGTTCTTTGGCGATGACCGACGATTTCACCGCAGCGATCGGAGACCTGCGGATCCCGGCCAGAACGGCGGCAGGCGTCCGGCTTCTAGAGAGACATCAGCGCATGAGGCTGGCAGCCAGCGCTGTCGAACAGGCCGGAATTGAGCACCTTGGGTTATTTTTCATTTTCCAGGGGCTTTGTGATGGTGCGTACGCCTGCGATGAAGCGTTCTGTCGCCCGACTCAGCGACCGATTCTTCAAGGTAATGATCGCTACTTTGAGCCGTGTATGGGGAAACTCGACCGGAAGTACTCGCAGCGATGGATTTCTGCGCGGCAGCAGTACCCAATAGCGCGGGACCATGCTGAGGTAGCGACCGGTCGCGAGCATCTCGCCGCGCAAATCACTGGATGTCGTTGCGATCGTGATGCGCGGAGGAGCGACGCCAGCGGCGCGAAACGCATCCAGTGCGAACGCCCCGAAGCTGTTCTCGCGCGGCTGCAATGTCCAAGGTTCGTCCAACAGCTCGGCAAGCTCGATTTTGCGGCGGCGAGCCAGCGGATTGTCAGGTGCAGTGACGACGACCAAGGGATCGTCAAACAGTACTTCGACCGAATGTTCTTCGGAAGGAGGGCGGTACATTCGACTCACGACAAAGTCGATGTGCCGTGCGTCCAACTCCGCTGACAATGTTCGCAAGTCACCGACAATGATGTGAAAGGACATCTGCGGATATTCCCTTGAAAGCCGCTGGACTACAGGCGAATAGATCGCAGATATCGTGTGCTCGCTGCCTCCCATGCGTATCTCTCCAACCGTCGGATTGCTGAGCGACGCGATGTCTTGAACACCTTGACGCAGCTCATCAAACATCGCGACACCGCGCTTGATGAGCGCGCGGCCAGACGGCGTAGGCTCCACGCCTTGGCGGCTCCGATCGAGCAGGCGAACGCCGAGAGTATGCTCCAGGTGCGCAATGGCGTTGGAGATGGCAGGTTGCGACATGTTGAGGAGGCTCGCAGCCTTCCCCATGCTGCCTGTTTGAATAACGGTCAGGAGAATATCCACATCGCGTAATTTCAGGCGGCGGCGGACACGGTCGTTCCACTGCATCAGGGTGGTCATAGGAAACCCTTATGGCACCATCCGATAGTAATATTATCCGAGTGTGGGGCGCGCGGCTAGCTTGGCATTTGTTCTCGCGTGAATGAGGCTCGGCGGAGGAAGCGCCATGAAGCTCTCGCGTCGCCAATTTCTGCATCTCGCCCCGGGCATTGCCGCTCTCCCGTTCGTGTCGCGGATCGCAAGAGCGCAAGCCTATCCGAGGCGGCCAATAACGCTGGTGGTGCCTATCGCGGCTGGCGGAGCCACCGACACGGCAGCCCGCGTCATCGTCGAGGTCCTGCAGCAGAAACTGCAGCAGTCGGTCGTCGTGGACAATCGACCGGGTGCCGGATCCATCATCGGGACCAACTTCGTCGCCAAGTCAGCACCTGATGGATACACG
>JBBWZU010000715.1:0-3905 GCA_039649225.1 Hyphomicrobiales bacterium
CTGCTCGAGGTCGTGGTGGCGGACCTCGCGCACTATCAGCGCTTCCTCGTCGGCCGGCTTTTCAATATGCCGATCGTGCGTGAGGTGCGCAGCAACTTCGCGATCCAGGCCCTGAAAGCCGCAGCCCCACTACCGCTCACACATTTCGAGATCGAATAGTCGCTTCACGCCTTGAAGAATTCAACCGCGCTGACCGGCTTCAGGCGTTCGCGCCGACACGTCTTTTCGTCTCTCCCTCCCCGCGTAGCGGGACGAGCTCACATCCCCCAGAAAGGCTTTGTGCCGTAGAAATCATGCAGCCGGCGCTGCTCGCTACGATCACCCCAGTCGAAGTCTGCGCCGGCCGCATAGGACGGGGCGTTTGCCAGCTCCGCATCGGTCAGACTCACAAGGTAGGCCTGTCTGGTCATGTCGAACTTCAGCCTCTCCCACGGGATCGGCAGGTGCTTCTCGCCCATGCCAAGGAAGCCGCCGAAGCGAAGGACCGCATAGGCGACGTTTCCGCCGACCTTGTCGATCATCAATCGCTGGATCGAGCCGATCCTCTCGCCGCTCAAGCGGCGTACGATCGTCCCCTCGACGCGATCGCTTGCGACCAGCGCGTGATGTTTGGTTTCGCCTTTCGTGATGGTCTCTGCTGTCGTCATGACGCCCTCCAAAAATAGCCGCCAATTCAACTCGCAGGGGAAATGTGGGTTCCGCCGAGCCAAACGGCAAGCCGGAAAAACAGTCCTGAAGTCAGACGCTTAGAAACTCGTCCGCGGTGTACAGCGCGCGGAACTGGATCTTCTCGGCGTCGAAATTCTCCTTCGCGCCTTCCAGGCGGTCCACGATGGTCAGCACCATGACGATGGTGGCGCCCTCCTCGCGCAGCGCCTGGACGGCCTTGATCGCCGAGCCGCCGGTGGTGGTGGTATCCTCCAGCACGACGACGTTCTTGCCGCGCAGCGTCTCGCCTTGCGGCAGGCCCTCGACCAGCTTCTTGGCGCCGTGGTCCTTCGGCTTCTTGCGCACGAAGAATGCGCCGAGATGTCCGCCATGCCGGTGACTGGCGATAGCCACCGCGGTTGCGAGCGGCACCGCGCCCATTTCCAGCCCGCCGACGAAATCGACTTTCAGGCCTTTGAGCGCATCGACGATCAGGTCACCGATATAGGTGGCACCGGCCGGATGCAGCGCGGTCGGACGCAGATCGAAATAAAAATCACTCTCGCGGCCCGACGCCAGCGTGATCTTGCCGCGCCCGAACGAGCGCGCGCGGATCAGGTCGAACAGTTCCTTGCGTGCGTTCATCGGTCGACTTTTGCACATCGCGCCGCCAGCTCGGCGCAGCGCGCCGTCATGGCGCTATTCGGATCGCTCAGGGGATCGATCACGGTGAAATGATTCGCGCCGGCGATTTCCTCGTAACGCGTCTCGACCCCGCGCTGGCGCCAGTTGTCCGTAACGATGTGGCTCTGACGGAGGAACTCAGATGACTCCAATCCGCCCACCACCGCATCGAACACGCGCCCGCGCGTGACCGGCCAGTACATCGGCGAGATACGCGCCACCTCGGTGTCGTCGAGCCGCAGATCGACATTCATCGCGGTCTTGATCAGCGGCGTCAGATCGAACAGTCCGGAGATCGCATAGCCGGCCGGCACCAGATCGATCGGCGCTTTCGGGTCGAGCTTTTTCCAGTCGGTCGCCACCATGCAGGCCGCCAGATGCCCGCCGGCCGAATGGCCATAGACCATCAGCCGCTGGCCGAAACGCCGCCACAGGAACAGGCAGGCGGTACGGATCTGGTTGATGATCTGTCCGATGGTGACATCCGGGCACAGATCGTAGCCCGCGACCGCGACCGCAACGCCGCGCGCGTTCAACCCGGCCGAAACGTGGCTGAAAGTTGCGGCATCGAACGAGCGCCAGTAGCCGCCATGCACGAACAGGGCGAGCGGCGTATGGCCGGTGGCGTCGGGAAAAAACAAATCGACCTTCTGACGCGGGCTGGTGCCGTAGGCGAGGCCGAGTTCCGCGTTCTCTTCCACCTTCATGCGGTCGCGATAGGCCGCCGCATCATGCTGCCAGCGCGTGAAGATTTCCGCATGCTCCGGCACGCGCGCGCGGATATTATACTCGACCTCGTAGTCAACCGACATCCCGGCTCCTCAGCCCGTTTTCGAGTCAGACCTTGGAGGATCGGGCCGTGCGCCGCAAGCAAAACGGCAGCAAAAGAGCCTGCAGATAACCGCTTTTAATTTTGCCTCAATCCGCGCTATGTGGGCGCCGCAAGGCGCCGCAACTGGGCGCCGCGAGGCGTCATGAAAGTCGACGGACGACACACACGTACCATCTGGCTCGAGGCCGACGGCACAACCGTCGGCGCTATCGACCAGACGCTGCTGCCGCATCGCTATGCCACGATCCAGCTCAAGACCGTGCAGGATGCCGCGCACGCCATCAGGTCGATGCAGGTGCGCGGCGCGCCGCTGATCGGCGCGGCCGCAGCCTATGGAGTCGCGCTGGCGCTGCGCCAGGATGCCTCCGAGGCCGCGCTGGAGCGCGCCTACGCGCAGCTCTTCGCCACCCGGCCGACCGCGATCAATCTGAAATGGGCGCTCGACGAGATGATGGCGGCGGTGCGTAACCGCGCGCGCGAGGAACGCGTCGATACCGCCTACCGGCGCGCGCAGGAGATCGCCGACGAGGACGTCGAGATCAATGCGGCGATCGGGCGCAATGGGCTCGCCCTGATCGAGGAGATCGCCGCAACGAAAAAACCCGGCGCGCCGGTGAATGTGCTGACGCACTGCAATGCCGGCTGGCTCGCAACGGTCGACTGGGGCACCGCGACCTCGCCGATCTATCAGGCGCACGACAAAGGCATTCCGATCCATGTGTGGGTCGACGAGACGCGCCCGCGCAATCAGGGCGCCTCGCTCACCGCATGGGAACTCGGCCAGCACGGTGTCGCCCATACGGTGATTCCGGACAATACCGGCGGCCATCTGATGCAGCACCGCGAGGTCGACATCGCGATCGTCGGCACCGACCGCGTCACTGCGCAGGGCGATGTGTGCAACAAGATCGGCACGTATCTAAAGGCGCTGGCGGCGCGCGACAACAACGTGCCGTTCTACGTTGCGCTGCCCTCGCCGACGATCGATTTTGCGGTCGTCGATGGCGTGAAGGAAATCCCGATCGAGCAGCGCAGCGCCGATGAAGTCACCACCATGACCGGCAAGACTGCCGACGGACGGATCGAAAGCGTGCGCATCGTGCCGGACGGCTCGGCCGTGGCGAATTACGGATTCGACGTGACGCCGGCGCGGCTCGTCACCGGCCTGATCACCGAACGCGGCGTGATCGCGGCAACGCGCGAGGAATTGGCGCGCGCGTTTCCCGAACGCGCCGAAGCGGCGGCACGGCCGGCACGCTCGGCGGCGGAGTAGCGCCACGATGACACTTCGCGCCGTGACATCCTTGCCCGTCGACGGCCGCCAGTCGCAGACCGCGCTCGCCATCGCGCGCGGGACCAAGCGCCTGCTGCATCAGTTCGGCTTTTCCGCCGTGAGCGAACTGCCGCTGCCCTCCGGCCGGCGCGCCGATCTCGTCGCGCTCAACACTGCCGGCGACATCTGGATCGTGGAGATCAAATCCTCGATCGAGGACTTTCGCGCCGACAACAAATGGACGGATTATCGCGCGCATTGCGACCGGCTCTTCTTCGCCACCACGATGGACGTGCCGTGCGAGATCTTTCCCACGGATACCGGATTGATCGTGGCGGACTCATTCGGCGCGCAGGTCGTGTGCGAAGCGCCGGAGCACAGGCTGCATGCGGCAACGCGCAAGGTCATGATGCTCTCCTTCGCGCGCTGCGCGGCGCTGCGATTGCAGACGCTCGCCGATCCGAATGG
>JBBWZU010000552.1:0-13095 GCA_039649225.1 Hyphomicrobiales bacterium
TTTTTCAACGTGCCTCGATCGAGCTTTACGCTCCGCCGGCGTCGTTCGGACCTTCGCCGCCCTGCGGCGCGCCATCGCGCGGGCCGCGATGGCGGCGGCGGCGGCGATGCAGCGGGAAGCGGTCGGGCTGGCCGCCATTGTCGTAGCCATTCTGGCCGTTCGGCTGTGCGGGCTGCGGCGCCCCGCCGGTGATAAAGGCCGGCAGCGCGTCGACATTGCCGGTTTCGGGCTGCGGCTGCGGTTGTGGCGCACGCGGCTGGGGACGGACCTCCTGCGGCTGCGCATCGCGCTGGTCGCGCGGCTCGCGTTGATCCCGCGACTGATAGGGCTGCGGGGTGTCGCGCGGAACGAACGGCTGTGCGTTCGGCGGGATATAGGGCTGCGGCTCGCGGGTGCCGAACGGCGCCTCGTTGCCGAACTGCTGGCCCTGACCCTGATCCTCGTCGCCGTCCTCGAAGCCGTCCTCATTGCGCTGCGCGAACTGCTGGTCATTGCCTTCGACGCGCTGCGGCTGGAAGTTCGGATTCTGTTGACGGAACTGTTCCTGCGCGGCTGCGATCAGGCGGAAATAATGCTCGGCGTGCTGGAAGTAGTTTTCCGCCGAAACCGGGTCGCCGGACGTATGGGCGTCGCGGGCAAGCTGGAGATATTTCTCCGCCACGTGATTGGCCGTCCCGCGGATCTTCACATCCGGGCCGTTCGATTCGTAAACCCGCGTGAGCGGATTGTGGCTGCGGCGGTTGTTATTATTGTTGTTGTTATTGTTATTGTTGCGCCCACGCATGCGCTTGTTGTGGTGCTGATGTTGACCGTTTCTCATGGCTTGTTGTTCAACAACTCCTGCTTTGAGCCGGTGAATGTGCCGGCCTCTCCCAACCACCAACCGGCATCGAGCCGGCTTCCCAAAACCCACGTCGGCCGCTGCGCCGGAGGGAGCCAAGGCAATCCCCAAGCGTCATGCGCCGTCAGGCGATGATTTTCGCCGCGCTTTTCCTGAACATCCTCTTCGGCCGCGACCATGTCGCGGCGTGGCTCACCTTCTCGTCACGCGCCAATGGCCAAGGCCTAGCGCTCAACCGGTGAAAGCTTCCGATTCCCGATGCGGCGACGTATCGTTTCCTTCGAACGGAAATTCCTCATTCGCCCGTCCGCGCCGCCGCCTCGCAGAGCAATGCTCCGGGCCTCCGTGGCAGCGCGATCACCAATTTGGGATCGATTCCGTAGATATGACCCTAATGGGTCTTTTGCGACATTCCAAGCGGTTTTTTGCTCCGAATTGGCATGTCCGCAGTGCTCCTTAGCGGGGACTTACCGCGGCCAGCACGCGTGCAACCCCGGCAAGATCGCGCCGCGGCCCCCCCACAGGCACGAGTTCCGCATTGGCCAAGAGCCGCGCCACATCGTGCTGCTGGCCCTGACCGATCTCCAGAACCAGGTAGCCGCCGGGCGCGAGCAGCCGCGTGGCATCCGCCGCGATCGCCCGGTACGCGCTCAATCCGTCCGGTCCGCCATCGAGTGCAAGGCGCGGATCATGGTCGCGCACTTCGCGGCTCAACGTGGCGATCTCGGCCGTCGCGATATAAGGCGGGTTCGAGACCACAAGATCGAACCGGCCGCCGAGCGCCGAACCGTAGTTCGACACAATGAACTCCGCCCGATCCGCAAGGCCGAGATGCGCGGCATTGCGGCGTGCCACGCCAAGCGCTCGTCCGTCGATATCGGTGCCGACCCCGCGCGCATGCGGCAGCTCGCTCAAGAGCGCGAGCAGGATCGCGCCGGAGCCGGTCGCGATATCCAGAATGCGCGGGCTCGTGGCGCGATCCGGTCCGGTCAGCGCCAAGGCGGTCTCGACCACGGTCTCGGTCTCGGGGCGCGGCACCAGCACATCGGGCGTCACGATGAATGGCAGGCCCCAGAACTCGCGCGTTCCGGTGATGCGGGCGACCGGCTCGCCCGCAAGACGGCGCCGCGCCGCGCTTTCGATCCGCTCGACCTCCGCCGCCGACATCGGCTGCGCGGCCGCCGCGATCAGGCCCGCGTGGTCCAGTCCCAGCGCATGACCGATCAGAACCCGCGCGTCGAGCTCGGGCGATTCGATGTTTGCGTCGCGAAACTGCTGGGCGAGGGCGCGGCGGGCTTGCGCGACGGTCAAGCCGTGCACCGCCGGGATCACGCCTCCTCCGCCGCCATGAGGTCGGCCTGATGCTGCTGCACCAGCGCGTCGATGACCTCGCCGAGCGCCTCGCCCTCCATGATCTGCGGCAGCTTGTAGAGCGTGAGGTTGATGCGATGATCGCTCACGCGCGCCTGCGGATAATTATAGGTGCGGATGCGCTCCGAGCGATCGCCGGAGCCGACCTGTCCGCGCCGCTCGGCGGCACGCTCGCTGTCGAGCTTCTGCTTCTGGGCGTCGTAAAGCCTCGCGCGCAGCGTTGCCATCGCCTTGGCGCGATTCTTGTGCTGCGAGCGCTCCTCCTGCACCACGATGGCGATGCCGCTCGGCAGATGCGTGATGCGGATGGCCGATTCGGTCTTGTTGACGTGCTGGCCGCCGGCGCCGCCGGAACGCATGGTGTCGATCTTGAGATCGCTCTCGTTGATCTTGACGTCGACCTCCTCGACCTCCGGCAACACCGCGACGGTGGCGGCGGAGGTGTGGATGCGCCCTTGCGTCTCGGTGTCGGGTACCCGCTGCACGCGATGCACGCCGGATTCGAACTTGAGCCGGGCAAACGCGCCGCGCCCCTTCACCTCGGCGATGATCTCTTTGTAGCCGCCGGCGGTGCCCTCGCTGGCCGAGACGATCTCGACCTTCCAGCCGTTGCGCGTGGCGTAGCGCTCATACATGCGGAACAGGTCGCCGGCGAACAGCGAGGCCTCGTCGCCGCCGGTGCCGGCGCGGATTTCCAGGATCACGTTGCGCTCGTCCATCGCATCCTTGGGGATGAGGGCGAGACGGATCTGCTGCACCAGCGCGTCGCGCTTTTCCAAGAGCGCGGGCTTTTCGGTTTCGGCGAGCGCGCGCATCTCCGGATCGGTCGCGGCATCGTCCATCATGGCTTCGAGATCGGCGATCTCGTCGCGCACGGCGCGGTAGCTCTTGATGGTGGCGACCAGCGGGGAGAGCTCGGAAAACTCGCGCGACAGCTTGACGTAGGAATCGCGGTCCGGGCCTGCCGAAAGCTCGTCTTCGACGGTCCGGTGGCGCGCGATCAGCGCGTCGAGCTTGCTGTCAGGTAGGATCATGATGGGTCTCGCGCCGCTGAAGTAAAAGAGGCGGGCGGCTGCGACAAGCGGCAAATGCGAAACGGCGCGAACCGAAGTCGCGCCGTCCCGGTCGATCTGACTAAAGCGAGCGAAGGCAGAGGAGGCTGATCAGGCCGCCTTCGTCTTCGGCGCGGCGCGTGTCGCCTTGGCGGCAGTTTGCTTGGCGGCGGTCTGCGCGGTCTTTTTCGCCGCCGGATGCGCGGCGGCAGCCTCGGGCTGCGGCGCTTCGGCTACGGGCTGCGCCGGCTGCTCGGCGGCCAGCGGCGCGAGCTTGCGGGCGTGCGGATATTCGGCATGGTCGTACAGCTCGCGGATGCCGCGGCGGTCGAAACGGACCTCGCCGACTTCCAGATAGGCGCCCGCAAATGCATCGGCCGGAAGGTCCTCGACCGCAAAGCGAATCGCGTCGGCCGCGCGCTCAAAGCGGCGATAGGCAAACGGGGCGCTCTTGGAACGGCGGTTCTTGGTCGGGAAAAGCTCGGCCTCGGCGCGATAGTTGAATACGGACATGTTTTGCTGCCTTTTCTGATGCGGCTTCGGAACGACGGTCAGCGCAGGGACGAAACGCCGCCTGCGTCAGTTCGGAAAAATTTGAATGATGCTCATCCAAATAGCCTCCCCAATATAAGCCATGGGGCCGAAAAAACGAGTCCCTTGAGCCGGCGAATTTGCGGAAAATGCCGGATTTTCCCTCAAAATACAGGATATCGTTACCGGCTGCTGGTGCGGCAACTATAGTTCCGTTAGGGCCGCGGAATAGACAAAAAACTTATGCAGGGACTTTATTCCCTGCTGGCCCGACCATGGCGGCCTGGCCGATTTCGACTCGGCCGCCGCCGTCGAAATGACGCCGGTCACACCGTTGCGATGCAATCGACCTCGACATCAAACGGACCGTGCCAGCCCGACACGAACACGAAACTGCGCGAGGGTGGATCGGCCGAAAAGTAGCGCGCGTACACGGCATTGATTGTCTGGAAATGCGCCGGGTCGTTGCAATACACGTTGCACTTCACCACCTTCGCGAGCGACGAGCCGCCGGCCTCGAGGCACGCCTTCATCTGATCGAGCACGATTTCGACCTGCCGTTCCACCGGGAAGCGCTTGATCTCGCCGGTTTCCGGATCGTAGGGCGGTATGTTGGATACGAAAATGAGATCGCCGCATCGCATCGCCATCGCGATCGGAACCTTGCGCGCCTCCGCGTAGCTGGTCAGCGGTTCGACCCGAATTGATTGTCTGTTCATGAAGCTTCCTCATGCCGGCGTGCCCATGACCCGGCGCCGCAAGAATTCTCGCATCGGAAAAACCGAATGTCGCCGGCTGTTGGTTCGGCGGCTGCCTAACTGTCGTTGCTTGCCGGTCGCGACGGCGCGGCGCTAGGATTATCCATGGTGGCAGCCGCAAATCTGGTCGAGGTGGCGGCGCTCGTCGGCGATACGGCGCGCGCGACAATTCTCGCTGCGCTGATGAGCGGGCAGGCGTTGACCGGCAGTGAGCTTGCCTACCTCGCACGTGTTTCGCGCCCGACCGCGAGCGAGCACCTTGCCAAGCTGACCGAGGCACGCATCATCGCAAGCATCAAGCAGGGACGCTTTCGCTATTATCGCATCACGTCGCCGCTGGTTGCCACGATGCTGGAAAGCATCATCGCCGTTGCGGCAATCGAGGTGCCGGCGCGCCATCAGCCGCGCTCGGCGCATGACGAGGCGCTGCGCTTCGCGCGGACTTGCTATGACCATCTTGCGGGCCGCCTCGGTGTCGCCATTGCCGATGCGCTGGTCGCCGACGGACATGTCGTGCTCGGGGAAGACGGCGGCGAGGTGACGGACGGCGGCCGGAGATTCCTCTCGGCGTTCGGTGCGGACCTGACATCGCGTGCGACGGGCAAGCGCATCTTTTGCAAGCCCTGTCTCGACTGGAGTGAGCGGCGCTATCACCTCGCAGGCTGGGTCGGTGCCGAGATCTGCCGCTGCTGCGTCGACTTGGGCTGGATCAAGCGTGAGCGCGATACGCGCGCTGTGCGGTTGACGTCCGCCGGGCGAGCCGGCCTGTCCGGACTGTTCGGCATCGCGTCGCTGGAAACGACGTTCGCGCAGCCGAAAAGCGCGTCCGTTTCGGCTATCAGTGCCAGCTAAAGCATGATCCGGTGCCGAAGTTCGCATACTGCGTGCGGCTCGACACTTGGCGTCCGCGGTCGTCCTGCTCAAGAACGGCCGTGCGTTTCACACCCGCTTGATCGCAAAGCTTTGCACATATTCTTCCGGCTTGGCCGGATCGAAGGCTTTGCCCATTACGGCGAACGATTTGGTGGTACTCGCCGGCGCCGGCAGCCCCATTTCGGTCATCAGCCTGGCGGTGTCGGTCGCCAGAAACACCTGTTCGGCGATCGCCTTGTAGTCGACCTCGCCCTTGATCTGGCCCCAGCGCTTCATCTGCGTCAGCATCCAGACCGCGAACGAATGCCAGGGCAGCGGATCGAAGTCGACGCGCTTGGGATCGGTTTTGATGTTGCCAAGGCCGTCCGCGTAGGTGCCGGTGAGCGACTGCTCGATCACCGTGACCGGCTGGTTGAGATAAGCGGCCGGCGCGATCGTTTCGGCGATCTGCTTCCGGTTCTCGGCCTTCGACGCAAAGGCGGTGGCATCCACGATGGCGCGAATCAGCGCCGCATAGCTGTTCGGCGTCTCTTTGATGAAATCCCGCGAGGCCGCGAAGGCGCAGCACGGGTGACCCTCCCAGATCTCCTTCGACAGAATGTGCAGGAAGCCGACGCCGTCATAGATCGCGCGCTGGCAGATATTGTCGGGCGCCAGAAAGCCGTCGATGTTGTCGGCGCGCAGGTTCGCGACCATCTCGGGCGGCGGCACGACACGCAGCTGCACGTCATTGTCCGGGTCGATGCCATGCTCGGCGAGATAATAGCGCAGGAGATAGTTGTGGTTCGAATAGTCGAACGGGATGGCGAACTTGAAGCCCTTCCACGACTTCGGATCGCGCCTGTCCTTGTGCTTGACGCTGAGCGTGATGCCCTGGCCGTTGATGTTCTCGATCGCCGGCACGGCGAACGGGATCGGCTGCGAACCGAGGCCGAGCGTGAGCGCCAGCGGCATCGGCGAGAGCATGTGCGCGGCGTCGTATTCCTTGTTTATCGTCTTGTCGCGGATCACCGCCCAGCCCGCCGTCTTGACCACGTCGACATTGAGGCCATGTTTTGAATAGAAGCCCATCGGATGCGCCATGATGATGGGTGTGGCGCAGGTGATCGGAATGAAGCCGACCTTCAGGTCCTTCTTTTCCGGCGGCCCGCCGGCGGCGAACAACTCGGTCGCGGTCTTGAGCGGAAAGAATTGAGCCAGTGCGGCGAGCGCGGTCGAGGCGCCGACGCTTTTGAGGAATGCGCGGCGCGCCGCATCCTGCGGGACCACCGCGCGCATCAGGGCGGACGCGACCACGCCTTCGTAGCGTTCCTCGTCGCTCACCGGCACCGTGGTGCAGGTCAGCGCGTCGTGTTCGCCAGCATGGCGACCGCAGGTGCAGCCCGACGTGAGGCGGCGGAACGGCGTGTCAGACGTGTCCATGGCGGTGGTCTTTCATTGGCGGGAACGCACGAGTGCCGGCGAACCGGCACTCGCGTCGCATCAAGACAAGTGAAGATCAGGCCGCAACGCTGCTCGCGGTGGCGGCTTTGAATGGAAGGCCGGTCTCGATCGGCAGCGCGGGATCACGCGACCATTCGTTCCATGATCCGAAGTAGAGCGTGACGTTCTCGATCCCGGCCTCTTTCAGCGCCACCAACGTGTTCGAGGCGCGCGCGCCCTTGAAGCAGTAAAGCACGACCGGCGTTTTCGGCGTGACGCCGACGCTCGCGCACTCGGCGAGGATCTCGTCGGTCGACTTGAACATCGGGCCCGCCGGCGTCGGCTTCATCATGCGGTACCATTCGATCCACACGGCGCCCGGGATGCGGCCCTTGCGCGGGCAGAAGTCCTTGCCATAGGGCGAGGACGAATCCGCGATCCATTCATCGACGTCACGTGTATCGAGCTTGACGATGTTGGGGTCGGCGACCGCCGCTTTCATGGCCTGCAGGTCGACCAGGATTCCCATCGCGTCCGGATCGAGCGTGAAGCTTTTCGCGGTCGGCGTCGGCACTTCGGTCGTGGTCGGCAGGCCGGCAGCCGTCCAGGCCGCATAGCCCCCGTGCAGGATCTTCACCTTCGGGTATCCGAGGTAGCTGAGCAGCACATAGCCGCGGCACGACTGGCCGAAGCCGGTGTTCATCGACTGCTCGTATACGACCGCGGTTTCTTCGCCCGAGAGCCCGGCGGCACCGAAGATGGCGGCGAATTTCTCGCGCATCGCCGCAACGCCTTCCGGCGTGGAGGTCGCGAGGTACGTGAAGATGTCGTGCACGTTGACGGCGTTCGGCAGATGTCCGGCCGCATAGGTCGCCGGATCGCGCGTATCGATGATGACGACGGGCTCCATCGTCACGAGTTCGGACAGCTCGGCAGGGGTAACGAGGACTTTCTCACTCATCAGTCGCTCCTGTGCTCAAGGGTGAACGCGATCCCGGCAGTGACTTCCAGCAAGTGTCTCAGTGCTTCATGTCGGCGAGCATCTTTTTCAGTTGCTTGGTCGCCGGCGTGACGATGGCGACGAAGTAGGCTTCGCGCAGGCGGCGTTGTGCCGCGCCGGTCGCGACGTAGCCGCGTGCGCCGCAATGGAGCATCGCGGAATGCGCCGCCGCGACCGCGGCTTCGCCCGCCGCCAGCCGTGCCTCGATCACGGCGCGCCAATACGAAGGGTCGCTCTCGAACGGCGTCGCGGCGAGGCGCCAGACATTCGCCTCCATGGCGGCAAGCCCGTCGGCGAGATGCTCGGGCTGCACGTCGAGGTACTTGTTGACGTGACCGAGCGGCCCTTTGGTCTGGTTCATGAGATCGATGCAGCCGCGGATCAGGCCGAAGGCCATGCCGGACTGCAGCAGCACGAAGCCGGCGCGGATGCGTTTGATGTAGGCGTCGCTCGGATCGGCGAGCACCAGCGCGTCGGAGATCATCACGTCGCGAAGCTGCACCGTGAAGGTGCGGGTGCCGTCGAGCGCCACGAATTTGGTGTTGTCGGCAAGGCTGACGCCCTCGGCGGCGCATGGCACCACCGCCATCACGTAGCGTTTCGGCGTGTCCTCGACCTCGAAGACGGCGCCGAAGTAGTGATCATTGCCGAGATTGGACACGTAGGGCAGGAGGCCGCGCACCACATAGCCGCCGGCTACGCGTTGCGCTTTCAGGCGGATCTGTTCGATCCCGAAGAAGGTCTTCATCGGGTTCGACAGCGCGGTGCCGCCGAGCGCTTCGCCGCGCGCGACGCGCTGTCCGAGGCTTTCCTTCAGACCGTCGTTGTCGGAAGCGAAGATGTACCAGGCGAGCGCGTCCTGGCACCACATGCAGAACGAGGTGGAAAGACAATACTCGCCGGCGGCCGACATCGCGCGGATCGCGGTTGCGAGATCGGCGCCGTGCCTCTCGTTGGGAAGGTGCGCGCCGAATGCGCCGGCGCTGCCGAACGCACGCATCACGCCTTCCGGATAGAGGCCCTCGGCATCGATCTGCTGCACCAGCGGCGCGAGTGCGCGCGACGACACGTCTCGGACCGTTGTCACCACGTCCGCGCCGGACATTGGCGGCGCGTCGCTGCTCACCCTGGCCAGATTGTCGAGCATCGCGAGCATCCCCCGAGTGATTAGGCAAGACGGGAGGCGGGCGGCGAGCCGCCCGCCGGCTCAGGCCAGATTGATTTCGAGACTGACCGGCCGCGTGAAGGTGTTGGCGACCGGCGACCAGACCCGTGCATGCGCGATCAGCGCTTCGAGTTCTTCGCGCGGACGATCGGCCTCGAAGGCCACCTTGGCGCGCACATCCGTGAAGCCGACCGGCTTGTCGGAGAGGTCGCCGGTGCCCCACACGCCGGTGATGTTGAGATCGCCTTCGAGCTCGATCTCCAGCCGGAAGACCGTGATGCCGCGCGCCACCGCGTTGGCGTGGATGCCGACGGCGAGGCAGGAGCCGAGCGCCGCGAGCGAAGCCTCGGAGGGGTTCGGCGCGGTGTCATCGCCCAGCAGGCCCGGCGGTTCGTCGACCACGTAGGCCGGCAGGCTGCGAATGAAATTGAGATGGCGGAAGCGGCCTTCCGCGACCGTCCTGCACTTCAGCGTCTTGATGACCTTGGGATCGGCCTTGCCTTTGGCGATCAGCTCATCGAGGCCGGTCTTGTCGATCGGGGCAAGGCAGCCGGTCAGGGCGGTTTTGGCGACAGCTTGGTTCATGGGGCTTCCTCTCCTGCTCCGGGTGCACCCGGCGGCGCGGTGGATACAGACCGTTCTGTTCATGCATGCGCCATGCCAAACGTGCTGCGACGCAATAGATCAACGGAATCAAGATGACGGCGCCATCTGGACCGAAGACGTCCGCGGAAACGCTCAAACGCAGGTCAGGCTGCGGGGCATTTGCACGTGCGGGCGGCAAACACAGACCGGTCAGTCCACTCTTCGATTGCGGCCGCCGTGGGAGCCGGGTAAGGGGATTAAATGGATGCCGTTTCCCTGGCCGCGAGTGAGAGAGCCGTTTCGATTTCCTCGCCGCGCGACCGCCTGATCGAGGCCGCAACGCGGCTGTTCTGCCGCTACGGCGTCAACTCCGTCGGGGTCGACGCCATCGTCGAGGCGGCCGGCACCGCGAAGACGACTCTCTACAAGGTGTTCGGCTCGAAGGACGGTCTGGTCGAGGCCGTGCTTGATCGCGAGGGCAGAATTTGGCGCGCCTGGTTCGTCGACGAGATCGATGGCCCGGGCGGCGCCGCGGCGGATCGCCTCGCGCGCATCGGACCGGCACTGCGGCAGTGGTTCAGCCGCGAGGACTACTACGGTTGTCCCTTCATCAATGCGGTCGGCGAGAGCGACAAGGCGGACGACCGTATGCGCATGCTTGCGATCGCGCACAAGAAAGTCGTGCTCGAACGGCTGACCGTGTTGTGCGCGGAGGCTGGCTGCCGCGAGCCGGCGCAGGTCGCGCACACGCTCGGCCTGATCATCGATGGCGCGATCGTTGCCGCCCTGGTCACGCGCGATGCCGCGGTTGCCGACACCGCCGGCCGGGCCTGCGCGGCGATCTTGTCGGACGCGCGACACATCTAAAGCTGCAGCCCTTCGGCGGCCGCGAAACTTTCCAGCTTCTGGCGCACCGTGCCCTTGAGATTCATGCCTTCGAGCAGCGGGGTCATCAGCGCGGTCGCCTTGGCGGCATCGAGGTCGAGCACCATCGCCTTCACGGGGCCGACGGATGCCGCCGACAGCGACATCGCACGGTAGCCGATCGCGATCAGCGCCAGTGCGCCGATCGGCTGCGAGGCAAGCTCGCCGCACAGCGTGACGGGTTTTCCCGCCGCTCCCGCCTTGTCGACGATGAACTTGAGCGCGCGCAGCAGCGGCGGCGAGATCGGATCGAAACGCCCGGCAAGGTTCACATTGGCGCGGTCGGCCGCGAACATGAATTGCGCCAGATCATTCGAGCCGATCGACAGGAAGTCGACGCGCGCGAGCAATTCGTCGAGCTGATAAAGCAGCGCCGGCACCTCGACCATCACGCCGACGTGCACCCGCTCGGGCAGCGTGTGCCCGTGCTTGCGCAAGTGCGTGAGCTCGCGCTCGACCAGGGCCTTGGCGCGGTCGAACTCGTCGACCGTCGTCACCATCGGGAACATGATGCGCAATTCGCGCTCGGCCGCGGCATCGAGCATCGCGCGGATCTGGCTGCGCAACAGGCCCGGCCGGTCGAGCCCGAGGCGGATCGCCCGATAGCCGAGCGCCGGATTCTCTTCCTCGTCGAAGCGCATATAGGGCAGCACCTTGTCGCCGCCGATATCGAGCGTGCGGAAGGTCACGGGACGCGTATCCGCGGCATCGAGCACCTGACGATAGAGCGAAGTCTGCTCGGCGGTGCGCGGCAGTGAGGGCGCCACCATGAACTGCAATTCGGTGCGGAACAGCCCGATGCCGGCGGCGCCGGTTTCGTCGATGTGCGGCAGATCGACCAGCAGGCCGGCATTGAGCAGCAGCGCGATCTTCTCGCCGTCTTTGGTGCGGCAGGGCTTGTCGCGCAGCGCCGCGTATTGCGCCTGTCGGCTGGCGCGCAACCGCACGCGGTCCGCATAGGCCTTCTCGACATCGACGGTCGGACGCACGTGAACGTGCCCCATCGAGCCGTCGACGATGATGGCGTCGCCTGAATCGATGATGCCGGTGGCATTGGCGATCTGCCCGACCGCCGCGATGCCGAGCGCGCGCGCCACGATCGAGACGTGCGAGGTCGGCCCGCCTTCCTCCAGCACCAGCGCGCGCAGCTTCTTGCGGTCGTAGTCGAGCAGTGCCGCGGGTCCCATCGAGCGCGCCACCAGGATCGCATTGTCGGGAAGCTGCTCGCGCGGCGGCGCGTGATCGCGCCCGACCAGCTGGCGCATCAGCCGGCTGGCGAGATCGTCGAGGTCGTGCAGCCGCTCGCGCAGATAAGGATCGGTCTGGCGCATCATGCGGGCGCGGTTGTCCGACTGCACGCGCTCGACCGCGGCCTCGGCGGTGAGGCCGGTCGTCACCGCCTCGTGCATCTTGTGGGTCCAGCCGCGATCGTTGGCGAACATCCGGTAGGCTTCGAGCACCTCCTTGTGCTCGCCGCCGTCGGCGACGTCGCGCCGCTCGAGCAGCCGGTCGAGATCGGCGCGCAGCGTGTTGAGCGCCTGATCGAGACGCTGCAATTCCTTCTGCGGGTCGTCGGCGATCATCCGCGTGACGACCACGCGCGGCTCGTGCATCACCGCGTGGCCAAGCCCGATGCCCTCCGAGATCGACGATCCGGCCAGCTGCAGCGGGCGATGCGCGGCGGGCTCGAGGCCGGGCTTGGCGAGCGCGGAGAGCTCGCCCGACGCGATGGTCTCGGCGAGCACCATTGCGGTCGTCTGCAGCGCCTCTTCCTCGTCCTCCGAATAGGTGCGGTGGGCGCGGTTCTGCACCACCAGCACGCCGAGCGTATTGCCGGCGCGCAGGATCGGCACGCCGAGGAACGAGTGATAGATCTGCTCGCCGGTCTCGGGGCGGAACGAGAAGGCCGGATGATGCTGCGCGTCCGACAAATTGAGCGATTTCGCCTCCGCCGACACGATGCCGACAAGGCCCTCGTCCTGACCCAGGACCGTGACGTGCACGGACTCGGGGTTCAGGCCCTCCGTGGCATAGAGCTCAAGCGTGCCGTCGACGCGCAACACGTAGACGGAGCAGACCTCCGCCACCATGTTGGCGGCAATCAGCACCACGATCTTGTTGAGGCGTTCCTGCGCGCTGACCGGTTCCGCCATGACCTCGCGGAGCCGGCGCAACAGCACGCGCGGACCGCCGAGCGCGCCACGCATCGCTTCAGTCCTTGCCGCATTCTATCCGGAGCCCGGCAGGACGCCCCCGGATCGGCTTGTCTCGAGAATACCCGCAGGAGGTGTCCGCCCGCAAAGCCTTCAGCGCCGTATAGCCAATGGGATACGTCGGGAGCAAGACAATAGGACATGGCACGCGGATTGCGTGCCGATCACCATGCATAACTTGCTGCGATGCGGCCGCAAGCGGTACGGAATGCATCCGAATCGATCAGCCGGCGATAGATTTCGCCTACACTTTCGCCGGTCATCGGCCGCGGCGCGGCAATCTGCTGCGCTGCGGGAGAAGTGCCGAACAGCCGCGCGACGATCGCCGCATGGTCGGCGTCGGCGGCACGGCGATCAAGA